>NZ_JBFPKM010000030.1:0-35017 GCF_040948755.1 Paraburkholderia sp. BR13444
CCGCATTCCGCATCAAGCGCCCACACTTATCGGCTGTTAGTTTTTAAAGATCGATCCGCCCCACCCGCAGCACCTGAACCACCACCCGGCACTGCTTCGTTTGCGTCGCTGCGTCTGCAGCAGAGAAGCGAGATTATGGAGAGCGGTCGACAACCCGTCAAGCCCCTTCTGCGAATTTCTTTTGGGAGCAAAGACTCTCGTCTCCATCTCCTTGCCAACATCCGCAAAAGAGTCAACTCACGTCAGACCTAAAAAGAAGCAAAAATAGTTAGTCCTCCAATTCAATCCACTGAAGTCCAGATACCGATAAAACAAAGTAGTCCGAGCACAGCTCGAATCCGCCACCGGTCCCCAAGTTAAAGTTTTACCCTTCCTCGCCGTCAATCAGATCATCCCGCCACTTAAATTCGCTGCCGACTATGGACAATCCCGTCGACGCACACGTCGAGGAAACCCAGCGCGCCGCTGCATCGCCGGCGCTCGAACCTGATTCAGTGCCGGTAGGCACGCCGCTCCCATGGCCGATCGTCGATGCCGACGGTACGCTGCTGTTCGCAAGCGCGACGACGCTCGCGACCACCGACGAACGCGCCTTTCTGTTCCAACACTTCCACCCGCACCGCGGCGACCTGCACGACCTCGGCGCACAACAACCGCCGGCGCCCACGACCCAGCCCGACGAGATCGGCGAGCTGACGCTGAAAGACATGCACCTCGAGATCGGCGCATTGATCGGCATGCGTTCGCAACTCGGCAGCGGCGCGCCGATGCACCCATGCCGCATCATCGGTTTCGCGCCGAATCATGCGCTGTTCGTCACGCCGCCGATGCAGCAGGGCCAACCGCTGCCGCTCACGCCCGGCGAGAACGTCGAGCTCGTCGCGATCGCGAGTCAGGCCGTGTTCCGTTTCGTCTGCACGGTCGAAGCAGTCTGCCGCGTGCCGTTCGACTATGTCGTGCTGTCGAGACCCGGCATGGTCCGCCGGCTACGCGAGCGCAAATCGATCCGCGTCCACGCGCATCTGCCCGTGCGGTTTGGCATCGGTGGGGCCGGCGACACGTACGAAGGCCTTGGCCTCGCCAAAGGCATCAGCGCACTCGGCATGTCGTTGTGCGCGTCATGGACACTGGGCGAGGTCGGCGAGCGGCTGCGCATCGCGTTTCGGCTGAAGTCGGCCGAATACGATTCGCAGATCGAGACGATGGCAGTGATCCGCAACGTTCAGAAGGGCAAGACGCCTGGCGAGCCGTCCATGCATGGGCTCGAACTGGATCAACTCGATTCCGCTCAACAGATGGCGATGAAGGTGTTCGTGTTCGATCGTCAGGAGGATGTGCAGCACTGGTCCAACGGCTGAAATAAGCGCTATGGCTGACGAGCGACGCGCGTGCGAACACAGCAGTAGTCCGAGCTCGCTGCGCACACATCGATCAGCCGATCAACTGTTCCGGCGTCAACCGCCGCGCTCCCCACGCATTGGCGAGCACTTCGCAACGGCCGAGCCGTATCGCACCACGCTCGAAATCGACGAAAACGACTTCGTCGGCGTCGGCCGGCCGCGCGGGTTCGTCGCGCGTGCGGCCGTCGGTCAGAATCCAGAGCCAGCGCTGCTGGGCCGGCCGTCGCCGCGCGCAGCGCTCGAGCAAATGCGCGGCGTTCCGCACGCCCGACGCGAGCGGCGAGCCGCCACCTCCGCCCACGGGCGCGAGCCATCGCTCGTTCCACCAGCGCGGCACGGCGGGGCCGAAGCGTATGTCCGCGCCCGCACCGCCGAAGCAGATCAGCGCAGCCTCGGTGCGCATCGCACTCGCACGGTCGAACAAGGCAGTCAGTAGCCCCTTCGCGAGCGCGAGGCGTTGGCCCGCCAGCATCGACCCGGAGCAATCGAGCACGAAGCAATGCAGCACACCGCCGCGCGGCGCTTCGCGTGCGAAACGCAGATGCTCGCGACGCAGCGTGCGCTCGCGCATCGCGGCGAGCGTCGGTGGCCAGGCAATGCGCCGGCCCGGTTCGCCGCGCGACGTGTCGCGCGCATCCGCCCCCGCACCTTGCGGCCATCGAAAACCGCTGCGCGAGTCAGCGGCGGCGCCCTTCCGATGGCTCAGCGTTTTTTTGCGTCGAGCGGAATGACGCCTTTGACGGGCACAGTCGCGGTCGGCTCGGGCGGCAGGTAACCCCAGTCGGAGTCAGCGGAGGATATCGCCGTATCGCTGGACGCACCCCCAGCGACGCCCTGTGACCGCGCCTCGCTTTCCGGCTGACGCTGATTCCCATGTTGCGAATCATGCTGACGTCGCCGATGAAGCAGCACCGCATCGGCGACGCGCTCCACATGTCCGACCGTCACCGCATCCGTCTGTTCGAACGCGGCCAGCGCACGCGCCGCGCGCAGCATCACGAGGTCGGCGCGCAGGCCGTCGACGGCCGCGTCGATGCACAACGTGCTCACGCGCGCATGGACGGCGTCATCGAACGCCAGCAGCGGCAGCGCCGCGCGCGCCGAGCGAATTCGCTGCACGTATGAAGCCTGCTGCTCCGCATAAGAGGCACGAAACCTCGCGGGATCGAGATCGAACGCGAACCGCGCCTTGACGATCGCCTGTCGCACCTGCGGCTCGAACGCGTTCTGCAACTCCACCATCAGACCGAAGCGGTCGATCAGTTGGGGCCGCAACTCGCCCTCTTCGGGATTCATCGTGCCGATCAGCACGAAGCTCGCGTCATGACTGTGCGACACGCCATCGCGTTCGACGGTATTCACGCCGCTCGCCGCCGCATCGAGCAACGCATCGACGAGCGCATCGGGCAGCAGATTGACTTCGTCGACGTACAGCACGCCGCGATGCGCCTTCGCGAGCAGCCCCGGCGAGAAGCGTACCGAGCCGTCGCGCAGCACGGTTTCGATATCGAGCGTGCCGATCAGACGATCCTCGCTCGCGCCAAGCGGCAGATTCACGAGCTGCCCTTCCGGCAGCAGCTCGGCAAGAGCGCGCGCGGCGGTCGACTTCGCGGTGCCGCGCGGTCCGCTGATCAGTACGCCGCCCAAGCCCGGATCGATCGCAGCAAGCACCAACGCCTGCTGCAACGAGGCCTGGCCAATCAGCGCGGCAAACGGAAAAGCCGGCCGCGATGCTGTGCCCGACACAGAGCCCGCGCTGCCTACGTCGTCCGTTCCTCGCATCGCTCCATTCATGTTTGTCTTCCTTCGATCTGCTGTTCGCTCGCAAGCAGATGCGCTTCCACCTGCGCGCGATAGTCGCCCGGCTGCTGCCACAGCCCTCGCTGCATCGCTTCGAGCAAACGCTCGCAGATCGAATGCAGCGCATGCGGGTTGTGCCGTTGCATGAACGCGCGGGTGTCAGCGTCGTTCAGATAAGCATCGGCGACGAGCGCGTATTGATGATCGGCAATCACGCGCGCGGTCGCGTCGTAGCCATACAGATAGTCCACGGTCGCGGCGATCTCGGCCGCGCCCTTGTAGCCGTGGCGCTTCACGCCATCGAGCCATTTTGGATTGACGACGCGCGAGCGGATCACGCGCGCAATCTCCTCCTGCAGCGTCCGCACGCGCGGGGCGGCCGGATTGCTGTGATCGGCGTGATAGACACTCGGCTGCTGACCGGCCAGATGCCGTACCGCCGCGACCATGCCACCCTGAAACTGGTAGTAGTCGTTCGAATCGAGCACGTCGTGCTCGCGGTTGTCCTGGTTCTGCAGCACCACATCCAGCGCAGCGAGGCGCGCGCCAAACGCTTGATGCGCCTCCTCGCCCGCGCTCTTCTGCGCATACGCATATCCGCCCCACGCCTGATACGCGTTCGCCAGATCGGCGTCGGTCTGCCACTCGCGCGAGTCGATCATCTGCTGCAGACCCGCGCCGTACGCGCCGGGTCGCGCGCTGAACACGCGCCAGCCGGCGCGCTTGCGCGCATCGACCGGGTCCATGCCGCGGGCGATCAACGCATCGCGTTCGCGCTGCACGCGCGCGCGAATCGGATTCAGCTCCGCGGGCTCGTCGAGTTCGGCAACCGCCTGCACGGCCGCATCGAACAGATGCATCACGTTCGCGAACGCATCGCGAAAGAAACCGGATACGCGCAACGTGACGTCGATACGCGGCCGGTCGAACGCTTCGATCGGCATGATCTCGAAGTCCGTCACGCGATGACTGCCCGGCGCCCACTTCGGCCGCACGCCGAGCAGCGCGAGCGCCTGGGCGATATCGTCGCCGCCGGTGCGCATCGTCGCGGTGCCCCAGACCGACAGGCCGATTGCGCGCGGATAATCGCCATGCTGCTGCAGATGCCGCTCGATCAGTTGCTGCGCCGATTTCAGGCCGAGTGCCCACGCGGCTTGGGTCGGCACCGCGCGCGTGTCGACCGAATAGAAGTTGCGGCCAGTGGGCAATACGTCGGGCCGACCGCGCGAAGGCGAGCCGCTCGGACCTGGCGGCACGAAACGCCCTTCGAGGCCGCGCTTGAGCTGCGTCATTTCCTGCGGGCCACAGGCGTCGAGGCGCGGCAGCACGTCGCCGCGCAGGCGCGCGATCACCTGTGCCGCTTGCGGCAAACTTTCGTCGCCTGTGGGGACGGCCCCCGAACGATCCGCGTCATCGCAATCGACACCGCAGACGCCGCGCAACAGCTCGCCCGCAAGCAACTCCAGGCGCTCGCGGGTATCGCCGCAATGTCGCCACGGTGCGTCGCTGACCCGCTGTAAAACTTCGGGACGCGGGCCGTCCCATGCGGCGGCCCAATCCACGCTCAACGGATCGAACAGATGATCGATGCGCAGATCGCGCGCCAGCGCGTCGACGAGCCCTGCCTTGCCGCCCTGTCCATCGCCGATGGGAAAGCGCCCGAGCGCGAGCAGCGTATCGCGTCGCTGCACGCCGCGCGGCGACTGCCCGAACGTATGCAGGCCATCGCGAATCTGCGCTTCCTTCAGCTCGCACAGCCACGCATCGACGCGCGTGAGCAGCGCGTCTTCATCGTCCTGTCCGTTCGGCGCCGCGAGACTCAGCTCTTCGTGCAGCCGATGCTCGACGATCGTCGTCAGAATCGTGCGACGCAAGAGCTTTGCGCGACGCGAATCGACCATCAATGCTTCGTAGTATTCGTCGACCTGCCGCTCGAGGTCTTGCAGCGGCCCATAGCTTTCAGCGCGCGTAAGCGGCGGCATCAGATGATCGATGATCACCGCCTGCGCGCGCCGCTTCGCCTGGCTGCCCTCGCCCGGATCGTTGACGATGAACGGATACAGATGCGGCATCGGCCCGAGAATCAGATCGGGCCAGCACGCATCGCTCAGCGCGACGCTTTTGCCCGGCAGCCACTCCAGGTTGCCGTGCTTGCCGACGTGCACGATCGCGTCGATGCCGAACTGGTGGCGCAGCCAGAAGTAGAACGCGAGGTACGCATGCGGCGGTACGAGCTCGGCATCGTGATAGCTCGCATAGTCGCCTTGTTCGCGCGAACGCGAAGGCTGAATGCCGACGAACACCTGCCCGCAGCGCCAGCCCGCGATCATGAAGCGGCCGCGCCGCAGCGTCGGGTCCTGGTCGGGCTTGCCCCAGCGCGCGTTCAACGCGTCGCGCACGCTCGCCGGCAATGCGTCGAAATGCGCGCGATAGTCGTCGAGTGCGAGGCTTTGCAAGGCCGGACGCAGATCGCGGACGACCGGATCGTTGGTCACGCCCTCGGTCAGCCTGTTCAACAACGCGTCGCCGCTGTCTGGCAATTCGCCGACACGATAGCCTTCATTGCGCAGCATCGACAGAATGCCGACCACCGATGCCGGCGTATCGAGCCCCACGCCATTGCCGATGCGCCCTTCGCTCAGCGGATAGTTCGCGAGAATCAACGCGACTTTCTTGTCGGCGTTATCGAGCGAACGCAGACGGCACCAGCGCCGGCTCAGCTCGGCGAGAAAGCGCACCCGTTCGAGGTCGGGCTGATAACGAACCACGTCGACCTGCGTATGCGCACAGCGATACGCGAGCCCCTTGAAACTGATCGCGCGCGTGATGATGCGCCCGTCTACTTCGGGCAGCGCGACGTGCATCGCGATATCGCGCGAATTGAGGCCGTGGTTGTCTTTCCGCCAATCGTCGCGATTGCCGCCGCTCAGGATCACCTGGAACACCGGCGCATCGCCGGCGAGTGCGAGCGGCTCGGGGTCGTCGATCGCGGACGCGGCGAACGCGGTGGTGTTCAGCACCAGCGCGACGCCATGTTGCGCGCACAGCGACTGCACGACATCGCGGCTCATCGCATCCTTCAACGACGTGATCGCGAGCGGCAGCGGATTGAGCCCTTGCGCTTCGAGCGCATCGATCAGCGCATCGAACACCGCGGTATTGGCGGCCTGCAGATGCGCCTTGTAGAACAGGATCGCGACAACCGGCGCGTCCTGCCGCCAGCGCGCCTGCCAGTCGGCGACCGTAGGCGTATCGCGCTCGGGGTGATACAGCGACGCGGCCGGCAATGCGCGCGGCGGCTCGGGCTCGCGCCCCCAACCGAGCGCGCGGTACGCGATACAGCGCAAAAACGCCTCGGCGTTCTGCGGACCGCCCTCGCGCAGATAGCGCCACAACTGCTGACACAACTCGGCGCTTGCGGTACTGCGCGCGAGCAGGTTCGGGTCCTCCTGCAGATCGCCGGAAAACATCGCGAGCGTTTGCTGTTTGCGCTGCGCGAGCGCGACGACCTGCTCGATGCCGTACGGCCAATACGCTTCGCCGCCGAGATGATCGACGACGACCACGCGCGCATGCTGCAACACGTCGTCGAGATAGAAATCGACCGAGGCCGGCTGACGCAGATACGTGACGTTCGCGAGCCGCACACTGGGAAAGCCGTCGCCGAGACGCGGCACCACGCTCGCGAGCAGCGACAGTGTGGTGTCGGCGGAACTGAGCACGACGATATCGGCGGGCTGCTGATCGATGCGGATCACGCCCTGCGTATCGTCGACGAAACCGCCCGGCGTCGTGCGCAGCAAATGCATGCTGGTGCGCCCGTTATGCCGTCGCGTTCGACGTCGCGCCGAGCGCCGCGTCGAACGCCTGTTGCAGCGCGGGTTGATCGAGGTCTTCGCCGATCAGCACGAAGCGGCTCAGGGCGTCGTCGCCGTTTTCGCCCGCCTGCCAGCGCCGGTCGAAGTAGCTGTCGAAGCGCCGGCCCACGCCTTGGATCACGAGGCGCATCGCCGCGCCCGGCAGTGCCGCGAAGCCTTTGACACGGTAAATCGTGTGGTTTTCGACCAGCGTCTGCAACGCGGCGAGCGCCGCGTCGCGCGACGGCACCGATGCCTGCACGACGACCGAATCGAATTCGTCGTGGTGATGATCGGGGTCGTCGGCGGAACCGTGGTGGTCGTGACGCAGATGGATCGTCTGTTCCGACGCCGCTTCGAGCCCCAGCAGCGTATGCAGGTCGAGCTGTCCCCGCTGCGCGCGCACGATCTTCACCTGCGGCGGAATCTCCGCGCGGATCGCGGCTTCCACTTCGTGCTGCCGCGCGTCGTCGATCAGATCGGTCTTGTTCAGAATCACCAGATCGGCAGCCGACAACTGGTCTTCGAACAGCTCGTGCAGCGGCGACTCGTGATCGAGATTCGGATCGGCCTTGCGCTGCGCATCGACGGCGACCGGGTTATCGGCGAACTGGCCGCTTGCGGCGGCCGGGCCGTCCACCACCGTCACCACTGCGTCGACCGTGAAGCCGTTGCGGATCTGCGGCCAGTTGAACGCCTGCACGAGCGGCTTCGGCAACGCGAGCCCCGAGGTTTCGATCAGCACATGATCGAGTTCGTCGCGCCGCTCCGCGAGCTTTTCCATCACCGGGAAAAACTCTTCCTGCACGGTGCAGCACAGACAACCGTTCGCGAGTTCATACAATTGCCCTTCGGTCTCGACGCCGTTTTCATCGCAACCGATGCCGCAGCCCTTGAGGATTTCGCCGTCGATGCCGAGTTCGCCGAACTCGTTGACGATCACCGCGATGCGCTTGCCGCCCGCATGCTGAAGGATGTGCCGCAGCAACGTAGTTTTGCCACTGCCGAGAAAGCCGGTAACGATCGTGACGGGAATCTTGCGCAATTGAGTTTGCATCGTGAGGTCCATCCCTTTGCGTTGCATCGGTCTGCCGCAAGTTCCGCGCATCGGTCGGCATCGGCTGGCGAATGGAGCGAATGAAGCACGCGCAACAGTACCAGCGATCACCAGACACGGGGACGAACGACGGCATTGCCGCGACAACGGAAATACAGAAAGCGGAACTGAGGTCATGAACGCGCCGCCGCATCCCCGCGGCGGTCGTTCTGCTTCTTCGGGCCGGTATCCGGGCTGGCGAAAGCGCCGCTTCCCCTTCCCGGACGAGTGGTTTCTCGTCCAGTGGTGATATGTCGACGCGACCTTGCGCGAGGACATCGAAGCCGGCACCGCGGCGCCCGGCTATCAAGCCGGAACCGCTTTTCGCTTACCGTTGCGGGGACAGCACAGGTTAGCCGCTCTAGCGCAGATGGCTCCCTGTTTCCCGTTTAACTGCATGCGCACGAACGCGCACGCGAGCACCCAAAGTGCGTGCGAGTGTAGGCCCCCGGGCATGCGCAGTCAAGGAACGCGGGGCGCCGGAAAGCGCCGCCGAGGCTTATCCGGCAAGGCGTCATGTGCTATCGTATGCGCGCGTTTGGTGCCCGCACATGCGCTCGCATGTGCAGTTAAACGGGAAACAGGCAGCGCGTCGCGCGTTCAACCTGTGCTGTCCCCGCAACGGTAAGTGACCTGCGGCGCGCGATTCGATTCGCCTTCGATTCCGCTGTGCCGCGCATGCGTTTTTTGATGCCACTGTCCCCGCGAATCCGCGGATTCGCAAACCGGGACGGGAAGGCGAAGCGCGTGAGGCCGCCAGCCCGGATACCGGCCAGACGCGGAGGCGGCGCCGCATGCATCCGTGCATCGGGTTGCGCCGCCGGCCGCCGGAATCCGCGGGGAACGGATGTGAAGGCGTAGAAACGTGGCATCGCGTGTGTCGTGGTGTTCTCTCTGAAGAATCCGCCGCGAACCGCACGAGTGGCCGCGCCCCGATTCGCCGTACCGCATGACATCCATATTCACCGCCGCGTGCTCCGTCGCACGCCGCTTCTCTCCCCCCAGCTCCGCATGGCATGCGCCATGCACGCCGCGATGACGCGCGCCTGGCTGATCGGCGCCGGTCCCGGCGACGTCGAACTGATGACCCTGAAGGCCACCCGTGCGCTCGCGCAGGCCGATGTCGTGCTGGTCGACGATCTGGTCAATCCCGACGTACTGCAGTTTGCAAGCGCCAACGCGCAAGTCGTATACGTCGGCAAGCGCGGCGGCCATCCGTCGACTCCGCAAGCGGACATCGTCGCGCAAATGCTCGGGCATCTGCGCGCGGGACGCAGCGTGGCGCGGCTCAAAGGCGGCGATCCGTTCGTGTTCGGCCGCGGCGGCGAAGAATTGCAGGCGCTGCAGGCGGCCGGTATCGAAGTCGACGTGATCAACGGCATCACGGCCGGCATCGCCGCGCCCGCGACGCTCGGCATCGCGGTCACGCATCGCGATTACGCGCAGGGCGTCGTGTTCGTCACCGGCCACGGCGCCGGCGGTGGCGAGCCGGACTGGGCCGCGCTCGCCGCGACGCGCATGACGCTCGTGATCTATATGGGCATGCGGCGGCTCGGCGAAATCGTCGGCGCGTTGCTCGCGGCCGGCATGTCCGCCGATACGCCCTGCGCGGCGATCGAATCGGCGACGCGGCCGGAGCAGCGTCACGTGCTCGCGCCGCTGCGCGAGTTTGCCGAGGCGGTCGTGCGCGCGGGGCTCGGCTCGCCGGCGATCGTCGTGATCGGCGGCGTGGCCTCGTTCGCGCTTGCGCGTGATGCGGCCAAACGCGACGGCCGAGTCGATCACGAACAAGCTGCGAGCGCGATTAAAACGCTGAGCGTCGGCATAGGTTGCCGCTTGCACAGCGATGCGGCTGACATCGAAGCCGCCGTGCGCGCAGCTCTCGGTTCGAATGCCTTCGAGCAGATCCACACCATCGCGACGATCGACGCCAAAGCCAACGAAGCAGGTCTGCTCGAATTCTGTTCGCGCCATCAACTACCGCTGCAACTGTTCAGCCGCGAGCAGATCGCCGCCGCACCGGTCGCGTCGCCGTCGGCGGCCGCGCGCGCGCATCTTGGTGTCGACGGTGTGTGCGAACCATGTGCGCTACTGGCGGCAGCAGCGTCGGTCCGCGCGACAATCGCGCAAAACGCACGTCTGGTCGTACACAAGACCACGCACGCCGGCATTACGGTCGCGATTGCGGCGGCCAGCGACAGCGCACCCGGCGACGTAGCGCCCTTCCATCCCGCCCCTCAAGACCAGGACCTCCGATGAAAACCGATCCCGAATCGCATCAACGCATGACCGAACGGCGCCGCGAAGGCCACGAAAAGAAGCAGGCCAGCGCCACCGTCGAAAAAGGCCTGCTGATCGTCAACACCGGCACCGGCAAGGGCAAGAGCACGGCCGCGTTCGGCATGGCCGTGCGGGTGCTCGGCCACGGCATGCGGCTGGGCGTCGTGCAGTTCATCAAGGGCGCGCTGCATACGTCGGAGCGCGATTTCCTCGGCGCGATCGCGCAATGCGATTTCGTCACGATGGGCGACGGCTACACGTGGAACACGCAGAACCGCGAAGCCGACATGGCGACCGCGCGCAAGGGCTGGAACGAAGCGCGGCGGATGATCGAAAGCGGCGACTATCAGATGGTGATCCTCGACGAACTGAACACCGTGCTGAAGTACGAGTACCTGCCGCTCGACGAAGTGCTCGCCGTTATCAATGCGCGCGCGCCGATGCTGCACGTCGTCGTGACCGGGCGCCATGCGCCCGACGCGCTGATCGAAGCCGCCGACCTCGTCACCGAAATGCGCGCGATCAAGCATCCGTATCGCGAGCAGGGTGTGAAGGCGCAGCGCGGCGTGGAGTTCTGAGCGATGTCCGCGCCCCCCAACGGGACTTCCTTCGGGGCGCCCCCCAAGGGGACTCGCTCCGCAGCGTGCCCCGCGCTGTTCATCAGCGCGCCCGCCTCGGGACAAGGCAAGACCACGATCACCGCGGGTCTCGCGCGCTATCACCGGCGGCTCGGACGTCGCGTGCGCGTGTTCAAGACCGGGCCGGATTTTCTCGACCCGATGATCCTCGCGCGCGCGAGCGGCGCGCCGGTGCTGTCGCTCGATCTATGGATGGTCGGCGAAAGCGCGTGCCGCAACCTGCTCGCGCAGGCGGCACAAGAAGCCGATCTGATCCTGATCGAAGGCGTGATGGGCCTGTTCGACGGCACGCCGAGCAGCGCCGATCTGGCGACCACGCTCGGCGTGCCGGTGCTTGCGGTGATTTCTGCGCAGGCGATGGCGCAGACCTTCGGCGCGCTCGCGTTCGGCCTTGCGCGCTTCAGAGCGCAACTGCCGTTTCATGGCGTGCTCGCGAATCGCGTCGGTTCGGCCCGTCACGCGCAGATGCTGCAGGAAGCGCTGCCGCCCGAACTGCGCTGGTGCGGCCACATCGCCGCGAGCGACGAAATCACGCTGCCCGACCGGCACCTCGGCCTGCATCAAGCCGATGAGATCGACGATCTCGAAGCGCGCCTCGAACACGCGGCGGATACGCTCGCGTCGACCGCGCTCGCCGAACTGCCGCCGCCGGTCGATTTCGGCGCACCGTCGCCCGAGGTGCTGCCGCGTCTGCTCGAAGGCACGCACATTGCGATCGCGCGCGACGCCGCGTTCTCGTTCATCTACCCCGCCAACGTCGCGCTGCTCGAAGCGCTCGGCGCGCGGCTCAGCTATTTCTCGCCGCTTGCCGACGAAGCGTTGCCCGCCGACACGCATGCGCTCTATCTGCCGGGCGGCTATCCCGAACTGCATATGGCGACCCTCGCGGGCAACATGAGCAGCGCGGCATCGATCCGCGCGCACGTCGCGGCGGACAAACCGGTGGTCGCCGAATGCGGCGGCATGCTCTACCTGCTCGACACCCTGACCGACGCGCAAGGCACGCGCACGCGGATGCTCGGCCTGCTGCCCGGTCACGCGACGATGCAAACGCGCTTCACGTCGCTCGGCATGCAGCAGATCGACGGCCTGCACGGCACGCTGACCGGCCACACGTTCCACTACTCGAAGCTCGCCACACCGCTCGAACCGCAGCGCTTCGCCACCCGCGCGCACAGCGACACCCCCGGCGAAGCGGTGTTCCGCGTGGGCCCGATTGTGGCAACCTATATGCACGCTTACTGGCCCTCCAACCCGGCTTTCACGGCCGCCCTCTTTCATGGCGAAGCCTTTTGACGACTCCGAGCGCGAGGCGGTCTATCGCGCGATTTACGAACGCCGCGACATGCGCCACTTCGTACCCGATCCGGTCGATCCGGCGGTGCTGCGGCGTCTGCTCGACGCGGCGCATCATGCGCCGAGCGTCGGCTACATGCAGCCGTGGCGCGTCGTGCGCATCACCGATGCGGCGCTGCGCACGGGCTTGCGCGACATCGTCGAGCGCGAACGGCTCGCTACCGCCGACGCGCTCGGCAAGCGCCGCGACGAGTTCATGAAGCTGAAGGTCGAAGGCATGCGCGATTGCGCGGAGCTGCTGGTGATCGCGTTGATGGACGGGCGCGAGCGGCACGTGTTCGGCCGTCGCACGCTGCCGGAGATGGACCTCGCTTCGGTCGCGTGCGCGATCCAGAACATGTGGCTCGCCGCGCGCGCGGAAGGACTCGGGCTTGGGTGGGTGTCGCTGTTCGATGTCGACGCGGTGCACCAGCTACTGGCGATGCCGGAAGGCGCGCGGCCGGTCGCGATTCTGTGTCTCGGCCACGTCGATGCGTTCTACAGCAAGCCGATGCTCGAAACGGAGCGCTGGGCGAGCCGTCTGCCGCTAGCCGATTGTGTGTTCGAAAACCGCTGGCCACGCGGCAAACCGGTGCCGGAATAACCGACACGCACGACTCCGGCGACTCGAAGCCGCGTTGTTTAGCGCCGCAGCGGCTCCATCGACTCGACGTTCGGCGCACCGCTCGCCTTGTCGATACTGAGCTTCACGCGCCAGTCGGCCGGCGCGTCGTACGGCAGCTTCGCAAGCGCGGTTTTCACGAGCAGCGGCAGCGCAGGCAGCGGGTCCGCGTCGCGATCCATATACACCGCGCTGACCTTGTAGCACTCGGTGCCGCTCGCATAGTCGAAAAAGCGCAGCGTCAGCGCGTGCTGATACTTGCGCCCGAAAAGCAGCGCGCCTGGACCGTCGCTGCCCGCGCCGCAATCGGCGGGCGCGCAATCCCCACCGCCAATGCCGATCGACGCCGGCCGCGTGCTATACGCGATCGACAGCAGATAATGCGCGGGCTTGCCCGCCGTATCGACGAAGCCGTGTTTCGCCAACTCGTCGCGCAGCAGCTTTTCGACTTGCGGATGGTCGGCGCTGTCGTCCTGCGCCTGCGTGCGCGCGAGCGAATAGGTCTGCTCGCCTTGCAGCACGATGGCGTGATCGGCGCCGTTGGCGGAGACAGTGTGCACGTCGGCGCCGAGGCCCGCGCAAGCGGTGAGGCTCGCCGCGGCCAGCGCGGCACAGAGGTGAGCGATCTTCGCCATTTTCTGTCTTCTCTCTAGTCCATCGAATCCATCACGAGCGCATCAGGCGCGCGGTGCGCTCGTTTCATCGAGCGGCGCGTCGTCGAGCGCGGGCAGCCAGATCGTAAAGGCCGTCCCCTCGCCGGGCGCGCTGACGACTTCGACGCTGCCCCCGTGGCGCGTAACGACCGTTTTGATGAACGCCATGCCGAGTCCCGCGCCGCCCACTTCCGGCCGCTCTGCCTCGTGAAAACGGCGAAAGCGCTCGAATAGCCCCGCCTGCTGCTCCTTCGGGATGCCATAGCCCTGATCGCGAATCGTGCACGCCACACGTGCCGCCCCGCTGCCCTCGCGCCTCGCCGCCGGCTGGCTCGCGAAGCTGCACACGATGCGCGTGTCGGGCGGACTGTACTTGACCGCGTTGTTCAGAATATTGACGAGCGCGCGTGTCATCAGCGAGCGGTCGGCGCAAATCCAGGGATCGTCGTTGCTGTCGTCGCCGGTTTCCGTATGCAGCGTGATGCGCTTCGCGTGCGCCTGCGGCCAGACCTCGTCGCTCGCATCGATGACGAGTTCGGTCAGGCTCAGCGGCTCGAGCACATAGGCCTGCGATTCGGCGCGCGCCAGTTGCACGAAGTCGTCGGCGAGCGTGAGCGCGCGTTGCGCGTAGCGTTCGATGCGCTCGAGCACGCCGCGCGCGAGCGCCGGCTCGGTCCGCGCGCGCTCGATCTCGACTAGCGCAATGATCGACGCCTGCGGCGAACGCATGTCGTGCGACAGCAGTCGCAGCGCGTCCTCGCGCTGACGCTCGGCCGCATGCAGCGCCGATACGTCGACCAGACCGGCGATCCAGCCGGTCGTCTCGCCCTGCGCGTTGGTGCAGGTCGCATAGCGCAGCAGATGGTCGCGCTCGTTCGTGTCGCGCACCTCGACACCCTGCGCCATCAGCGCCGCGAACTCGCCGCGCGTCGGATCGAGCGGCGCCGGCCAATGCGCGTGTGCGTGCACGTTGCGCTGGTTGTCCGAGGCCGCGCCGGTATCGATCGTCTTTACGAGCGTGAGCCCGCCAAGCACCTTATGCATCGGCTGGCCCTCGGGCATCGGCGCGCCGAGCCGCGCGACATGCGCTTTCGCCGCGTGATTCGCGATCAGCACGACGCCGCCCGCATCGCTGACGAGAATCGGCTCCGGCATGCTGTCGAGGCTGTCCCACACGAAGCGCTTCATGTCCTGCACCCGTTGCGCGGCCTCAGCCATCAGCGCCATTTGCTGCGCGAGCACGTCGCCGCCGAACTCGCGGCGGCGCTTCGGCGTTTCGGGCAGCAGATGCGGCTCGTCGGCGAGACGTTGCAGCTCGCCGCGCAGATACGCCATCGTCATTTCGAGGCGTCGCCAGTTCCAGATCGGGTAGACGATCGCGACGCCGAGGATCGCCGGCACCGGCGACATCCACAGCCTGCCGCCGTACAGCAGCAGCTCGCTGCCGGCCACGGCGAGCAGCACCAGCGCGCCGGTCAGCATCAGCGAGCGGCGCGGCGACAGCACGAGGAAGCCGCCGAGCAACGCGGCGAGCGGCGCGAGTGCCGCCGTGAACACGATCCACAGCGTGACCGGCTGGATCTCGCGGCCAGTCAGCAGCGTGTCGAGCACGTTCGCGTGGATGTAGACGCCTGGCAGCGGACCGAGCTCGCCCGACACAGGCGTCGCGAAGCGGTCGTACAGACCCGACGCCGTCACGCCGATCACGACGATGCGCCCGCGCAGCTGATCGGCCGGCACTTTGCCGGCGAGTACGTCGGCGAAACTGAAGTTCGCGTAGTTCGCAGCGTTTGGGCCGAACGGAATCAGGAAACGGTCTTCGCGGCCGTCGTCGCTGCCGCGCGCGGCCTCGTTCGAGCGACGCGGCGGCAGCCCGTTGCGCAGATGCAGCTTGCCGTGTTCGACCGCGTCGGCGACGAGCACCGTCAGTTGCGGCCAGCGCGAATGCTCGTCGCCCTGGAAGCGCGCGACGCTGCGCACGATGCCGTCGCTGTCCACTTCGAAATTGATGTGACCGAGCCCGGCGGCTGCCTGCGCGAGCGGCGTGACGGGTTGATCGACGGTGCGCTCGCCGTTCGCATCGGGCGGTGTCAGCAGCACGGGCAGATAGGTCGGGCTCAGCGCGATGGCGTGGGCGAGCCGGGCGTCGTCGAGGTTGGGCTCGGTGAACAGCACGTCGTAGATCACCGCGGCAGGTTCGGCCGCGGCGAGCTGCTCGAGCAGCCGCGCATGCACGCTGCGTGGCCACGGCCAGCGGCCGAGCGCGTCGATGGTCGCATTGTCGATCTCGACGACGACGATGTCCGACAGCAGCGGCTGCGCGCGCAGCTTCAGAAACTGGTCGTACACCAGCAGATCGATGCCCGCGCCGACGCGCCCGAACGAAGTCAGCAGGATCACCGCGAGGCCGAGGCAGCCAACGCTGAGCCACTCGATCAGAAAGCGCCGGCCGGCCCGCCGTCCGAGACGGGCGCGCGGATCGAGGCTCAATCGTGTAGAAGTGGCGGGCAAGGGACGATGTAGTCGGGAATCAGAGGACGGACCGGCCAGCAGGCCGGCTCCGAGAATCTACCAGCGTCAGCGCGCCAGCGTAAAGGAGCGGACCGGGCTGCTCTTTTCGTAGAAGCGCCCGTTGTCGAACTGCTCGGCGACGATCGTCCAGTAGTAGACACCTGGCGGCAGATCGCTGATCACGAGCTCGCCGCCCGCGAGATCGGTGCGATCGATCACGGGATGGCTTAGATCAGCCGTCTTCGCCAGCACGAAGCGAAAACGCGTCGGCACGTTGCTGTGGCTGACGAACCAGCGGAATTCGTAGTCGTGGCTGCCCGCGCGCTGCGCGGCCGAAGCGTCCAGCCCGAGTTGGCGGCGCTCGAACGCATACACGCTCGGCAGGCCGTCGAGGCCGTTGCTATCGGTCGACGCAACACGCACGAAGTAAGTGCCGTCGGGCAGATCGCCGAAGTCGGCGCGCGGCACGCTCACGCGTAGATCGCGCACCAGGTCGAGCTGATCGGCATCGTGCGAAATCTGCAGCCGATAGCCGAGCGCGTGCTCGGCCGGGTTGACGTCGAACGCGACGGTCTTGCCGTCCTGCACGCGCGCCGGCCGCGCGAGCGAAGGTGCCGGCAACAGTTGAAGCGGACTGCCGACCGCTTCGCCCGAGTGCGTGACGTTGCCGAAGCTTGCCTTGATCAGTTGGTCGGACGCCTGCAGCGGCCTGCCCGGCGCCGGCGCGGCGCTCTGGCCGTGCTGCGTGGCCGGATCGACGCCGACCGCGCCATCGAGCACGGCCACCGCGGTGGTCTGCGTGCCGCCGTTGTAATCGACGCGGAAGCGCGTACCGCGCACCCCGGCGACCACCGAAGGCGACCGGATCTGGAAACGATCGTCGCGTCGCGTCGCACGCGTGACCTGGCTTTCGACCTCGCCCGAACGCAACTGGAAGATGCGATCTGCCGCGCCGGTCAGCGTGATGTGCCGCAGCCTCTCAATATTGAGTTCACCGTTTTGCGCGACCGTCACATACGAGCCGTCGGGCAGTTCGAGCGTCGCGAACCCGTTCGCGCCGGTGCGCAAGTGATCGCCTTCGGCAAGCGTTTCACCGCTCTTCAACGGCAGATAAGGGCTCGTGTCGAACGCGTGCTCGACCGGACCGCTGGTCGCGACCACGCGCGCCGTGTCCCGATCCTGGCGCAGCCTTTGGAACGGCAAACGCAGCACGATGCCGGCCGGCATGCGGCGCGGCGCGGGCACGTGATTGAGCCTGCTCAACAGTGCCCAGTCGGACGGGTCGGCCATGTAGCGGGCGGCGATGTCGTACAGCGTGTCGCCTTCGTGCGTGGTGTACGAAGCGTAGACCGGCAACGCCTTCGCACCGGCCTTGCCGCGCGCGGGCTGCGCGTGCGCGAGCGCGCTCCAACCGGTCGCGCCCGTTGCGATCAGACAGGCCGCGGCAAGCCACGCGGCGGCGCGGCGGCCCGAGATAGCGCCGCTGCCCGACGCCGCCCCACCCACGCAGACGGTCACGCCTCCCCCGCTTCTTCAGTGGGTTCGTCGTCGGCGGTAGGTGGTGTGTCGGCTTCGATCCGCTCGAGGCGGTAGCCATAGCCGTAGATCGGTGTCAGCCGATAACCCTGCTCCGGGCGCAGACCGAGCTTGCTGCGCAACATCGACACGTGGGTGTCCATCGTGCGCGACGGGATGTCGGTGGCCTGCTTCCAGATCACGTCGAGAATGTGTGCGCGCGACAGCGGCCTGCTCATATGCTGAAACAGCAACAGCGCGAGTTCGAACTCTTTCTGCGTGACGGAGACCGGCGTGCCGCGCACGACGACGTGCTTGGCGCTCAGGTCGAACTCGAAGTCACCGAACACTTCCCTGGTCGCCGGCGGCTTCAGGTAATACGCACGCCGCAGCAGCGAGCCGACCCGGGCGAGCAGCACCGCGCCCGACACGGGCTTGACGAGATAGTCGTCGGCACCGATATTCAGAATCGAAGTGATGTCGGATTCCCGGCCGCGGCTGGTCATGAACAGCACCGGCAGGCGCTCGGACAGGCTCTCGCGCACCCAGCGAAGCACCTCTTCGCCGGACATGTCCGGAACGTTCCAGTCGAGCACGAGCAGGTCGAACGTCTGGCGACGCAACTGGCGCACCAGTTCGCGCCCTGCGCCATACGCATGACAGACGTGTCCGGCGGCGGATAGCGTTTGACACACAAGGTCGGCCTGAGCCGAATCGTCTTCGAGGACAGCAATTCTCATAACACCCCACAACGTAACAGCGCCTTTCGCGGCTGACGGCCGGCGCACCGGCTGACGACCGGGATGACGACATAGCGCCGCCGATCCGGCTTTCCAAAAAATTCCGGCTGCTACTTTCTGACTAATGGTCCCTCGCCGTACCCCGCCATGACGCTGGTTTCATGAAGCTGAAATCAGCGCATAAATGTAATTTCCATAGCGATTTATGCAGGGCAGATCATGATAATCGAAAACCCTCTTTCATCCCGCTTACCGTGGACCGGCAATCCGTCGCGAAAAACCCTAATCAAAAACGATTCGCGTGTTTCTTAGGTTCCTCCGGTCTGCCAGCACTGCGAGGCACCCGGACGGACATCACAATGCGGGCCGCAGATCCTTGCTGGAGCGGCTTTTCGGCGATGCCGCTTATCCGCTTTAAGATTCCTTTCAGATACTCTTATTTAACAATTGCGTGTTCAGTATAAGAATAATCTCAGAATAAATCGTTTAAACATTGTTAGATTTCGTCTCGGGGCGAGTTGTCATTTGATGCAATCCTTATGCAGGTGCGCGAGACGCGCAGCCTGTTTTCGTATGAGGCGTTCGAGTGCTTCACATTGATGGCCAATGCGATGACGCAATGCGTCAAAGGCAGTCAGCGGACGATGCCGGGCGCGCGTGTCGCGGGCAAAAAAAAAGCGGCGTTGCCCCTGTTGAAGCAACGCCGCCTAAAGAACACTACACACGCTCGCCGGGGTCTAGCCGCACGAGTAGTGTCACGTTAGCCCGGCGCGACGCCGCGCTCAAGAAGAAAGAACTTCCTTTGTAACCGCTGGGAAAGTAGTTATTACGCATGGTCCGAAAGCACGCGACGCGCAAGTCTTGCACAGCGCGAGTTCGAAATTGGTATGAGTTGAAGCCTCCCGCGGCGGCCATTTACACACGCAGACGTTTTGTTACAGTCCGGCCCCCTTTAACGTTGCTGCAGCGCATCAGATTCCCCCGATGGATGCTGCGCATTGCCCTGCATTGCCTCGTTCGGTCGTCCGCTCGCGCTCACCGCGCGCCCTCGATTTCCGGTATCGGTGCGAACAGCGCGTCGAGATCGTCGTCCGAGAACTTCGCGGCGCCTGCCGTGTCTTCCGCGAGAATGCTGTCGGCGAGCCCGGCCTTGTGTTCCTGCAGCTCGACGATCTTTTCCTCGATGCTGCCGGCCGCGATCAGCTTGTAGACGAATACCGGCTTGTCCTGTCCCAGCCGATGCGCGCGGTCGGTCGCCTGGTTCTCGGCGGCCGGGTTCCACCACGGGTCGTAGTGGATCACCGTGTCGGCGGCGGTCAGGTTCAGCCCCACGCCGCCCGCCTTCAGGCTGATCAGGAACAGCGGCACCTCGCCCTGCTGGAACCGCTCGACCGGCGTCACCCGATCCGCCGTGTCGCCCGTCAGCATCGCGTACGGGATCGCGGCCTCGTCGAGCGCCTCGGCGATCAGCGCGAGCATGCCGGTGAACTGCGAGAACAGCAGCACGCGACGACCTTCCTCGATCAGCTCGGGCAGCATCGACAGCAGCAGATCGAGCTTGGCCGAGCGCATCGCCCGCTCGCCGCCGCTCGCGGCCGCGCCGTCCGTGATGCCACTCGGGGTGCGCACGAGCCGCGGATCGCAGCACACCTGGCGCAGCTTGAGCAACGCATCTAGCACGATGATGTGACTGCGCGCGAGCCCCTGCGCGCTGACCGCCGCGCGCACCTTCTGCTGCATCGCCGTGCGCACGGTTTCGTACAGGTCGCGTTGCGCGCCTTCGAGATCGACCGGGCACACGATCGTCGTCTTCGGCGGCAGTTCCTTCGCGACCTCGTCCTTGCGCCGGCGCAGCGTGAACGGCCGGATGCGGCGCGCGAGCAACGCGCGGCGCACGTCGTCGCCGTTCTTCTCGATGGGGTTGCGCCAGCGTCGCGTGAAGTCCTTCTGGCTGCCGAGAAAGCCCGGCAGCAGAAAATCGAACTGCGACCACAGCTCACCGAGATGATTCTCGAGCGGCGTGCCCGTCAGACACAGCCGATGCCGCGCCCGCAAGCCGCGAATCGCCTGCGCGGCCTTGGTGGTCGCGTTCTTCACGTACTGCGCTTCGTCGAGAATCAGCAGATGATAGTCGTGCTCGCCGAGCACCTTCTGATCGCGCCACAGCAGCGCATAAGTGGTCAGGATCAGCTCGTGTTCGCCGATCTGCGCGAAGCGTTCCTTCCTGTGCGGCCCGTTCAGGGCCAGCACCTTCAACTCCGGTGCAAAGCGGCGCGCTTCCTCGCGCCAGTTGTGCACCAGCGTGGTCGGCACGACGATCAGCGCGGGCTGCGTGAGCCGCCCCGCTTCCTTCTCCGCGAGAATATGCGCGAGCGTCTGCACGGTTTTGCCGAGCCCCATATCGTCGGCGAGCACGCCGGCCAGATCCTGTTCGCGCAGGAACTGCATCCAGTTCAGGCCCTGGTGCTGATACGCGCGCAGCTCGGCCTTCAGACCGCGCGGCACCGCCACTTCGCGCAAGCCCGGTCCGGCTTGCAGACGGCGCGCGAGCTCGCGAATCGAAGCGTCGCCGCTGAACTGCCAGCGGCCGGTGTCGTGCAGCGCATCGAGGCGGCCGGCATCGACCGCCGGCACGCGCAGCGGCGCGCCTTCGGCAAGCGCGCCGCCGAGCGACTCGAACAGATCGACCAGCACCCGCACCACCGGCTTCAGTCGATCGGCGCGCAACCGCAGACGCTTGTTCTCCTCGGTCTTCAGCTCGATCGGCTCGTCGTCGCGGATGCTCTCCAGCGCGCCAGACAGCCAGCGCCGGTCGCGCCGGAACAGATCGGCCAGCAGCGGCTCAAGCCGCACGTTGCGCTCGCCGACGCGGATGCCCATCTCCAGATCGAACCAGCCGTCGCCGGCTTGCTGCGCAGTGCCGTCGATCGAGTCGATCTCGATCACGTTGTAGCGGAACTCGGGCGCCATCGTCACGCGCCAGCCCTTCGCGACCAGATCCGGCACCGCGTCGTTGACGAACTCGGACCACGCGTCGGCATCGGGCAGACCGAGCATGGTGTCGGGCAACAGACGCGCCGCCTGCATATTGCGCGTCGGCACCTTCTGCAGACCGGTCTTGCGCAATTCCAGCAAGCGCTTTTTCTCGGCGTCGTAGCGCCGGCGGATGTGAATCACGTCGCCGCCCGGCAGCGGCACCAGCGTCACGCTGCTGTCGGCGTTGATGCTGACGCCGTCGTATTCGAAGCTCGCCGCCGCCAGCTCGACCGCGGCGGACTTGTGCTCGGCGGCCTTCGCGGACTTCGCGGTTGTTGCGGCCTTCGCCGTTTTCATGCCCTTCGCGGTGCCCGGCAGCGCGTGGCTGTTCAGCGTCAGCACCGGCACCGGCTCGACATCGATCACCCGAATCGCGGGCGCGTCGTGGGTCGGCGGCAGCGGCAGCTCGGGCGCGATCTCGCGCAGCACCGACGCGACGAGCGGCGCCTCGGCGAGCGAAATCGGCGGCATCGCGAGGTAGTCGGGCAATTGCTGGAACGGCAGCGACAGCGGCACGACGCCCGCCTCGTTGGCGACGCCGTCCACGTACCAGACCGGCTCGGTCGGCAGCACCATACTGGCGCGCGGTTCGGTGCGCAGCACCGGGCGCAGGCGCTCGTCGGCGAGCGGCTCCCATTCGATGCGCCCGGGCCGGTCGGCGGCGCGCGCGAGCGGCGTCGGTCGGGCCTCGCCCGGCGCGATCCTGAAGTCGAAGAACAGGCGGCCGGTCGCGATCAGCTTCTGCAACGTTTCCGCGCCACTCGTGCCGCGCAGCACGAACTGGCCCAGGTCCTCGCGCGAGCGGCCAAGCCACAGGCCGCGCAGAATCGACAGGTCTTCGTCGGACACGAAGCGCGGCTGCCTGAGCAGCGCGCCTTCGACGTCGCCCCAGCTGTCGCCGACTTCGACGATCACGCCGTCGGCGTCGCAACGCGCGCGATGCAGCACGACCTCGTGGCGCAGATGAAGACGCGACCAGTTGAGCCGATAGGCGAGCGTTTCCCTGCTCGGGGCCTCCACCTTGCGGGCGGCATTTTTTTCGGCGGCGGCGTCAGCCGCGCGGGCTCGCGCGCGAAAACGCTCGAGCCAGCTGACCAGTTCGGGCCGCACACCTGGAGTCGAAGATGATGATGGTGATGGCGCCGGCGGCACGCCCGGGACCGTGATCCGTCGCGTGACGAACACCTCCGACGTGGCAGGGTCGCTGTCGTCCTCGACCTGCGTGATGTGATCCATCTCGTCGTGGTAGTCGAGTTCCGCGAGCAGCAGCGCCGCAACGTGCTTGCAATTGCGCCCGACCGGGCACGTGCATTCGCCTTTGGCCCACGGCGACCCGCCATCGGTCCGAAATCGGACCCGTGTCCGGTAAGGCTGGGGCTGCGAGCCCTGCACGTCGCCCGACAGCGTCTCGCCCTGCCATTTGACGTTGCTGACCGCGCCCACCGAGCGCGCCTTGGCGACGGTGTGCTCACCGAGCCATTCCGCAATGCTTTCCCGATCGAAGAAAACTGACGACATCCGCGTGCATTCCTGTTCAAACCGGCGAAGGCAAGCGCGCGCGGGTCGAACCATGCGACGGGAGACGCTCGCTGGCGACGTCCGGCCGATTCTGTCCAGCTGCGATTTGCCTGTGGTAACCGGCCATTTTACGCGTTGGACGAAAATCGCTGTGCCGGCCGATCTGGTCGAATCGAGAACGGCCCGAACGAGCCGCGGCGCGGCCGGTTCGGCCGGGATCAGCGTCCTGCGCGGGCCATGCTGCCCCACACCCCGTCGCGCAGGATCAGCCCATGCAGCAACGCCGCCGCCAGATGCAGCAGCACCGTTGCGAACAACGCGAACGCGAGCCACGTATGCAGCGCGCGCAGCAGCGCGAACAGCGCGACGTCGTGCGGTGCGATCGGCGGCAGATGCAGCGGACCGAACAGCGTGACCGGATAGCCGGCCGCCGACAGCATCGCCCAGCCGATCAGCGGCATCGCGAGCATCAGCCCGTACAGCACGACGTGCGACGCATGCGCCGCGATTCGCTGCGGCTTCGACATGCGCGCGGGCAATGGCGGACTGCCGCGCATCACGCGCACCGCGAGCCGCACCAGCACGAGCAGCAGCAACGCGATGCCGAGCGGGCGATGCAGCGCGACCAACGCATCGTGGGTGCGCGATACCGTCGCGACCATGCCCACGCCGATGAACAGCATCGCGACGATCAGCGGTGCCATCGTCCAGTGCAGCAGCCGCGCGAGCGGACTGAAGTGAGTGCGGTCGTGGCTCATGAGTGCTCTCCGTTTGGCTGGGTTCGACGGAGCTCGGGATGCAGCGCCTCCTCGCGCGTGCGGCGTTGAAACGACTGCGCGTAGGCCGCCGAGCGCGCGGCGAGCAGCGGATCGTCCGATGGCGCGATGCCGGCCGGCACGATCGTCGGATCGAAGTTGACGTCGCGGCAGGTGCCCTCTTCCTGCGACGTCGTGCGTTCGATCACGAGCGTCCCCGCGTCGATGCGCTGACGGTCCTCGGGCCATTGCAGCGTCGCGTCGTTCGTGGGGTCGCCCGGCTGCGCGACGGTCAATATCAGATGCCAGCGCAAGGGGCCGTGTTGCAGACGCTCATCGAGATCGGCGGCGAGGAAGTTCTTTTCGGCCTGTTGCTCGGCGGTGATCGGCGCGTATGGCGTATCTGGCACGACGGCCCAGCGCACCGCGCGCGTCGTGCCGTGAGCATCGGTAAACAGAAACGCGTCGATGCCGTAGTACGCGGCGTTCGCGAGGCTCGACGACGGCGCGTGCGACTTGACCCAGCGCTGGAACGGCTGCGTTTCGGGATTGGCCGCGTAGAACGCCTTCAGCTTCGCGGGGTCCGGTTTGCCGGTCGCGGCGTCGGGCTTCGAGGCCAGCAACTGCTGATAAAACTGCGCGGGCGTGTGCACCGCGAACACCGGCGTCGAGTTCATGCCGGTACGCCACTGTTCGCCATCGTAAAGCCGGAACTGCAGCGCGAGACTGCGCACCGGCGAGCTCGTATCGGGCGCGAACGGATTGCCGCCGGGCACCGCGAAGCGCCCCGACACTGGCGTGCGGCCCGGCGCGAACACTGCCGCGTGCGACAGCGCCGCGCCATTGCCGTTGCTGTCGAAATAGCCGTCCACGCATAGGCCTTTGGCGTGATTGCGTCGATAGCCGGGATGCTGGCCCGCGACTGCTTCGAACGTATCGATGATGCGCGGAGCGGTGAGACGCGCGGGCGTGAGCCAGCCCGCGGTGTACGCGAAGCCGCCCGCTAGCGCGAGCACGACCGCGCCGATCGCGGCGAGCCGGCATGGCACGCAGATCGGCCGCGGGCCGGAGCCGGGGGGATGGGGTTTGGGTCGGGAGGGTTGCGTCACGGAGACTCCTTGCCGGATGGATACCAACGTACGGGCAAACACGCCGCGCAACGATCTATTCCATCCGGCACCGGCGCGCCCGTTCAAACCCCATTCGCGCGCCGGTGGCCGATGCTTCAACGGGTGCCGACAGCCGGCGCGCCCGAGTTTGCGACGTGGCTCGCGGCGGCCGCCGCTTGCGTGGCAAGCGCAATCTTGTGCTGCTCGACCTGACGTGCGAACACGGGACTGACGTCGGGGTACGACGCGTCGGTCACGTAGTCGAGACCGTTCTGCTGGGCCTCGATCAATTCCTGGTACACCTGAGCGCGTGTCTTGGCCTGCGCAAACGCGCTCGACGAAGCGGCCAGAACGACGAACGACAAAGCGACGAACGAAAGCATTTTCATGATCGACTCCAGTGAGTGTTGTGCGGGTTCGCACCAGGGAGAACCACGAGTCGGCAGCGTTTATTCCTGTATTCGCCGCGTGGAAAAAACATCGCCGGCGCGGGGAATAAATGCGCAAGCGCCTGTGTTTGCACTTGGATAGCAGCAGTCAACACCGCGCATCACCATGACCTCGACTCATCGCCCGTCCGGCACTCCTCCCTCCGAAGACGACATCCAGGCCTATGCCGACGGCACGCTGACGCCCGAACGTGCCGCGGCGCTGCGCGACTATCTCAACAAGCATCCGGCGGAAGCACGGCGGGTGGCTTTCTACGACCGCTTGAACGCACAGATCCAGGCGACGTTTCAGACCACCGAGGAGCCCGTGCATGAGTACCTGCGCGGATCGCGCCGGCTTCGCATGCGCGCGCAACCGGCCGGTCCCGCGCGTCGAACGCTCGTCGCATTCATAGGCCTCGCGCTGATGGTGATCGCCGTCAGCGGCTGGCTCGCGGCGGCGCAGGTATCAGCACAAGCGCTCGACAACGCCGCCGTGATGGCGCTCGCCGAAGCCAGCGCGCGGCCCTTTTCGTCGGCATCGCCGACGCGCGCCGATCCAGCCGCGCCGGATCTCGGCGCGGTCGGCCTGCGCCTCGTCGAGCAACGCGTGCTGCGGCTCGCCCCATTGCAGCGGGTGGACGAGCTCGTCTATCTGAACGGCGATCAGCAGCCGGTGGTGGTGCTGTCGGCCGCAGCGCCGTTTGCGCGCGAAGAGCCGCAGTGGGCCGCGCGCCGCATCGGCGAATTGCGGCTGTTGACGTGGACCGCGCGGCGGCAGCGTTTCGTCGTCGCGGGCGATGCGCGCACCCACGGCCTGATGCGTGCCGCCGACGTGATGACGGGGCGCTGACGCCGATGCGCGCGGCCCTCGCGGAATAAAATGCACTGACAGGTGTTTGCAGTACGAACGCATCGCGCGACGGAAGCTTCCGCGACCGGCCCGGTGCGTGTCGATACCGACGCGAGTGAAGCCGATGCCACCCCCACGCCCCTGGATCGACCATGGATGTCCGTGACGAGCTGATCGAGCACGTGCCGCGTCTGCGGCGCTATGCGCGGGCGCTGATCAACAATCGCGAGCTCGCCGACGATCTCGTGCAGGACACGCTCGAGCGCGCGCTCGGCCGCACCCGTCTGTTCCAGCCGGGCACTGATCTGCGCGCATGGCTGTTCACGATCATGCACAACGTGTTCGCGAATCAGGCACGCAAGGCGGCGGCGCGCGCGGTCCACGTCGCGGTCGACGACGACAGCATCGCCGAAAGCGAGCTCTCGGTGCCGTCGGGCCAGACGCGTTCGCTCGAAATGCGCGACCTCGACTACGCGTTGCAGCGGCTGCCGGTCGAGCAGCGTGAGGTGGTGCTGCTGGTCGGTCTCGAGGAGATGAGCTATGCCGACGTCGCGCTCGCGCTGAACATTCCGATCGGTACGGTGATGTCGCGGCTGTCGCGCGGACGCGAACGGCTGCGAGCTTTGATGGCGGGCGCCCAGCCCGGTGCGAAATTACAGGTGGTGCGATGAGCGAGCCGCAAATGCCGATCGGCGAAGAAGACTTGCACGCGTACGTGGACGGCACGCTGTCCGGCGAGCGCCGTGACGAGGTCGAGCGCGCGCTCGAACAGAATCCGGAGCTGGCCGCGCGCGTCAGCGATTACTTTTCTCTCAATGGGCTGCTTCACGAGCGCTACGACCGCGTGCTCAGCGAGCCCGTGCCGAAGCGTCTGCAGACCGTCGCGCCGCGCCGCTCGCGGGCGGCCGCGAACTGGCCGCGTTATGCCGCGCAGTTCGCGGGCACGGCTGCCGCGCTCGTGCTAGGCCTGGGCATCGGCATGCACAGGAACGATCTGATTCCACCCGTTGCGATCGATCGAACCGATACCCGGGCCGACACCCAAGCCGGCAATCGTGCGGTCAGCGCGGACAGCGCCGAGGGCTTCGCGCGCCGGGCGGCGGTCGCGCATGTCGTCTACATGCCGGCGATCGACCGGCCGAGCGACATGAGCGCCGATCACGAGCAGGACTTCGTGCAATGGCTCGCGGACCGGCTCGGCACCGAGGTCCATCCGCCGATGCTGTCGAAGAGCGGTTTCATGCTGTCGGGCGGCCGCCTGCTGCCCGGCGACGATGGACCGACCGCGCAGTTTATGTATCGCGGACCGAACGGCGAGCGTGTCACGCTGTGCATCTCGCATCGTCGCGAGAACGCGAATACAACGGCGTTCAAGCTGTATCAGGCGGGGCCCGTCAACGTGTTCTATTGGGTCGACGGCGATTTCGGCTATGCGGTGTCGGGCGGGATCGATCGCAACGAGCTGTTGCAGCTCGCGCATGATGTCTATGCGCAGTTGACGGGTGCGGCGCATGGTTGAATCGAATGCGTTCCGCGCCGCGCGGTTCCGCGCATCAACGTAGTGTCTTCGCCTGCTCCGACGTCACCGCGTCATCGCGCGCGGCGACGCGCAGTTCACGCGGCGTTGCACCCAGCAAACGCGACATCCAGTGCGCCATATGGCTCTGATGCGCAAAGCCCGTCTCGAGCGCGATCTGGCTTGCGCTGAGGCGTCCTTGCAGCAGCAGCGTTCGCGCGCGCTCCACCCTGCGCTGTACCACGTACTGATGCACGGGCACACCGAGCGTGTCGCGAAACAGCACCTTGAAATGCGGCACGCTCAGTTGTGCCTGCATGGCGAGTTCGTCGAGCGTCAGACGCTGATCGAGATGCGCGTCGATAAACTCGATCACGCGCGCGGCCGTGCGCGGCGCGAGCGTCCGCCGCCGGTTGGCGGGCAGCGGTTCGACGCCGATCAGACGCACCAGCATCGCCGTGCACAGACTTTCGGCGTACAGCGGATCGGATGCATCGTCCGCTTCGAGCTCCGCGCGCAGCGCCCAGGCGAGATGCTGAAAGCGCGCATCGCGCATCTGGAAGCGCGGACGCAGTTGCGCGTCGGCCGGTTTCAATGCGAGTTGCTCGACGGTCCGTCGCGCGAAGTCCTCGGCAAACCAGACGCTGAAAATCGTGCAGGCGGCGTCATCGCTCCACTGACCTTCGAGCCCCGCGGGGATCACGTCCGCGTCGCCGTGCGCCTGAATCCGCGTATGGCGGCGCGCATCGCACAGACAGCGCGCGGTCACCGGCGCGCCGACGTGCACGCCCACACGGTGATGGACGAACGCCGGCATCCGATGCAAACCGGCCGACACGTTGACCAGATCCGCACCGAAGCCATGCCAGCCGAGCGCCCTGCTGGTGCGTACGGCGATGCGCGAGCCGCTGTGCGGCGCAGGCGCGGGAATCGGGGTGACGGCATTCATCGCTTGTCTCCTGAGTGACCTGAATGACGGCGAGAAACCTGCATTGTGCGGTGTTTTCGGCGGCTTCGCCGGCGTGACGAAATTTCGTAACGCGCCAACCGCCCACGCGATCCGCGCGACCTGCGCGGCATCGCAGTAAAAAATCATCCATATCTGCGCAATGTCATCCGGATCTGAGCGCCTCGCGGGCACCGCGTCCCTACCATCACGCCATAGCGATCCTCACAAGGAGCACAACGTGTTCGTCATTTTCGGAGCGGCCGGTCATGTGGGACAGGCGAGCGCAGCCGCCTTGCGTCGCGCGGGCCAACCAGTACGCGCGGTGGTGCGCGACGCAGCACGAGCCGAAGCACTCGCGGCAATCGGCTGCGAGATCGCGCTCGCCGACCTCAACGACGCGGAATCGGTCGCGCGCGCGATCGACGGCGCGCAGGCGGTGCAATGGCTCTGTCCAGTCCCGCGTGCGCATGACGATCCCGCGGCCGCCATGCGGCGCATCATCGACGCGGGTGTCGCCGCCTTGCGCACGGCCGCGCCGCCGCGGCTCCTCGCGCTATCCGACTACGGCGCCGAGCACTCGGACGGCACCGGCATCACGACGCTGTTCCACTACCTCGAAACGCAGTTGCGCAACGTCGCGTCATCGCTGATCTTGCTGCGCGCCGCTGAGCACATGCACAACTGGGCGCGCGTGCTGCCGGTCGCGCTCGGCCGGGGCGTGCTGCCGAGTCTGCATGATCCGCTCGACAAGCTGTTTCCGACGGTCGCCGCCGAGGACGTCGGCGCGCTCGCCGCGCAGTTGCTGCTCGATGAAGCGCCGGCGCGCGAGACGCCGCGGGTGGTCAGTATCGAAGCGAAAGAACGGGTGAGCGCGCTCGACGTCGCGCGCACCCTGGCGGAACTGTCGGGGCGGCCGGTGATCGCCCAGCGGGTGCCGCGCGACCAATGGGGTGGCGTGCTGCGCGGCGCCGGGCTCGGCGAGCGTCACGCGCAATTGATCGTCGATCTGTACGACGCGCACAACGCTGGCCGCATCGACGTGGAGGCGAACGTGAGCGAGCGACGCTTCGGCGCCACGACCTTGCGACAGGTATTGGAGGCGCTGCTATCGCGCGTGGGCGGTACGCAAGCGGCGGCGCGGTGAGCTGCATGGACGTCCGGCAAGCGGACGGCGTGGCGCGAGCAGCGGCGTACCCAGGCTCACGCGCCGAGTGCTGGCTGCGCGCGGCGATAACGCTTTCGAGCCTGATCGGCTGCCGCGCGCTTGCGAACCTGCTCGCCGCGATTCCCGATAGCAACGACGATTTCGGCGTGTTCTAGGCGCTGGCGTTCCGGCTTACTGCAGCTTTTGTCACACTGCGCGCGGCGCGGTCACCGTGGCCCATCTCTCGACAATCCTGCGATTCGCAAATCGCCACAGCACGAAGCCGTGGAACTCGATCTTCTGCCCGGACGCCGCGTCGGTCGCGCGCCACGTGTTTCTGACCATCACCTTGTCCCGCTCTGCGAGGATGTCTTCGACAGTGACATGCAGATCGGGCCATTTTTTGTAAAGCTCCGTCATCATCTCAATCGCGGCTTCGGGGCCGACCTGGGGACCTGACGGTTCGTCGTGGTCGAGGAAATCGGCGCTCAGGTTCTGCCGCGCAACTTCCGCTTTCTTGCGGTTCACGAAGTTCTCGAAGTGCTCGATCACGAACTGCTTCATTTCTTCAAGCGTGAATCCCGGATCGCCGGCCGGTGGTACGGGTAATGGCTGCATGGCTCACCCCTCGCTGGTCAATAGCTTGAACGCATGCCGCCATTCGTTGCGCAGGAAGCCCGGTAGACACCACAGCATGCAAAGCGGTTCGAGCGCGCGTGCCGAGACAATGCTTCCGCAATCGTAGGGTTCCCAGCCGAACTCGCGGATGATCGCGGCAACCCGTTCCTTCGCCTGTTCGTCGTTGCCGCAGAGGAACATGGTCGGCGTGCCTTGCGGGAACTGCGGATCCACCATCAGCGCATTACCGACGCTGTTGAATGCCTTGACCACGTGCGTACGGGGAATCTGGGCCTGAATCTGCTCGCCGACTGATTCGTTCGGACCTGTCGTGTATCTCAGCACGCCGTTGACCGGTGGCTCATCGGCGAGCGGATTGGTGGCGTCGATCAGGGTCTTGCCGGCGAGATTGTCCGCTCCCGCAAGCTCGATCACGTTTCCCGCAATGCGGCCAAGGACTGCCAGCACCACGATGTCGCCGAAGCGGGCGGCCTCGTCGAACGTACCGGTCCTTGCGCCAGCGTAATTGCGCGCCCATTCCTGCACGTCGTTCTTGCCGGGCGTGCGCGTACCCAGCATCGCTTCGTGCCCATGCTTGAGAAAACCTGCCGCCAGTGCCCGCCCGACATCACCTGAACCCAATACACCAACTTTCATTTCACCCTCTCCTCCGCCGGCGATCGCCAGCGTCACCTGCGCGATCAGGAACGCGAGCCACCAGGCACGTTTCCCGCTACATCGCGCAATAACGAGAAGCCGATTCTCGTGCCGAACCCGCGTGTGTATGCGAGTTGTACGAGCAGCATGGCGGCAGGTTCAGTGTAGCGCGCAAGCGTGAGGGGACCGGCGTCGATCGGCTCGGCGCCGATGTCGCCAACCAGTTGCGCGACGACCGTCCGCGCGTTTGCGTCGTCGCCGCAGACAAACACACCTACCCGCTCGCCACCGACTCTTACTTCCGTCGAATGCAGCAACTCCGCGAAAGGCGGGATGGCCTTGACCACTGTTGCCCAGGGGGCCAGCTTCGCGATCTCTTCGGCGCCGGAAGTCGTCGTGCCGACGACGAGACCACTCATGTCGGGCCTCAGCGCATTGGTACAGTCCCACAACACCTTCCGCCCGGGTGGCGTGCCGACCTGCGCGAGCGCGTCGGCCGCGGCGCCCCAGGGCGTCGCCAGCACCGCGACATCAGCGAATCGCACCGCTTCGGCGACGCTGCCGAGCTCCGCACCCAGCTCCGCCGCCGTTGCCCGGAGCTTCTCTGTGTCGAGACTGAAACTCAGCATCACCGAGTGCCCCTTGCCGAGCAGATGCTTCGTGAGACCGGTTCCGACATTTCCCGCACCGATGATGCCGATTTTCATGGTCGAGCCCCCTATCGTCAGTCCTGCGAAATGTTTGCCCAGATGGACTTGTATTGCGCATAGCTCTCGAGCGCTTCGGCACCTTGCTCGCGGCCGTAGCCTGACATCTTGTAGCCGCCGAAGGGTCCGCTCGGGTGGTACTTGTGCCAGGTGTTGATCCAGACCGTGCCGGCCTCGATGCGATCCGCGAGCCGCAATGCGCGGCCCAGATCGCGAGTCTGGATGCCTGAGGCGAGCCCATACGGCGTGTCATTCGCGATGCGCACGGCCTCCTGTTCGCCCTGGAACGGAATGACCGGCAGCACCGGTCCGAAAATCTCCTCGCGGCTGATGACCATATCGCTCGTCGCGTCGGCGAACACCGTGGGCTCGATGAAGAGCCCCTTGCCGTTGATCCGGCGGGTGCCGCCGCCGGCTACGAGGCGGGCCGTCGATGACTTGCCGGCGTCGATGTACCGCTGCACCTTGTCGAATTCCGCCCTCGACGCAATCGGCCCGACCTGTGTGCGCGGATCGAGCGGATCGCCCAGCACGGCGGCCTGCGCCATCCGCGCCAGCTTTTCGACGACCTCGTCGTAGACCGGCCGCTCCACGAGCAGTCGCGAACCGGCGACGCAGACTTCGCCCTTGTTCCAGAAGACACCCCAGAAGGCCGTCTGGACTGCCGCATCCACATCGGCATCCGCAAACACGATATTCGGCGACTTGCCGCCGAGCTCCATCGTCGTGTGTTTCAGCGTGTCCGCGCCGTTGCGCATAATCGTCTGGCCGACAGCGGTCGAACCGGTAAACGCGATCTTGTCGACGAGCGGGTGTTTCACGAGCGCGTCGCCGAGCGATCCGCCGGGTCCCGTGATCAGGTTGTAGACGCCTTCCGGCACCCCTGCATCGAGCATCACCTGAGCGAGCGCGAGCGCGGTCAGTGGCGTATCGGACGCCGGCTTGTGCACGAGGGTGTTGCCGGCTGCCAACGCCGGCGCAACTTTCGAGCAGGTGAGCGCCAGCGGAAAATTGAAAGGCGTGATCGCTGCGACCACGCCTAGCGGTTCGCGACGCGTCAGGATACGGATGTGTGGTTCGTATGACGTGCGATAGGCGCCTCCCATCGCGTGCATCGCGATCCCGCCGAAGAAACGGAAAAGGCCCGCGCAGTGGGGCATGATGACGTCGACGAAATCGCGGTAAGGCATGCCCATATCCATCGATTCACGCAACGCGAAATCTTCCGCCCGCTCTTCGAGCAGGTCGGCCACGCGAAACAGGATTCTTGCCCGCGCTTCATGATGCATGCGCCGCCAGGCGCCCGTCTCGAATGCCCTGCGTGCTGCTTTGACCGCCGCGTCGGCGTCCGTCACAGTCGCCTTCGCGAACTCCACGACTGTCCCTTCGGTGGTCGGATCAATGCTCGAAAGGGTCGATCCGTCGGATGCGTCACGCCAGTTGCCGTCGATAAGAAGCTGACCGCGCGGCATGCACTTGCGCCGCGGGAGCGCCGTCGATTCCTGGACCATGATCGACCTCCTGACTGTTGCCAAGTGGAGACCATTTTCAGCGCCGGGGCAGTGCTCGTCTATGCTACCCGGAGAGAAAACAGTTGTGAGCGGAGGTGCAAAATGAAAGCGGACGGAGCCAGCTCGATTGACCTCTTGCGGGCATTGAAGACGTTTACCGCGACGGTCGATCTGGCGAATTTCTCGGCCGCCGGCCGCCAGCTCGGGGTCACACCCGGCGCTGTGAGCAAACAGATTGGCATGCTCGAGGCGCTGGTCGGCTGCCGGCTGTTTCAGCGGACCACGCGGCACCTGTCGGTCACCGAGCAAGGGCGGCGGCTCTACGCGCAGGTGCGGCAGCCGACGCAGCAGATCGAGGACGCGATCACGACGTTGTCATCCGATGAAACGCAGTTGAGCGGACCCGTGAAGGTATCGTTGCCGATCGCATTCAGTCGCGCGGCGCTGCTGCCCGTGCTGGGCCGATTCAGGGAGCGCTTCCCCCTGATCGAGCTCGATCTGCGTTTCGATAATCGCCGCGTGGACCTGATTTTGGAGGGCTATGACTGCGCGATCGGTCAGCTCAAGGATACGGATTCGAGTGTGGTCGCGCGAACGCTCGCACCGTTGACGTTGATTCTCTGCGCGGCGCCGGCATACCTTGAACGGCATGGGGAGCCCTCGTCCGTCGAAGAGCTGGAGCACCACGAGCTTATTTCGTTTCGTTCACCGAATACCGGACGAATTCAGACGTGGAAGTTTCAGGCGCGCACGAGCGAGATTGTGCTTCAGCCTCGCTCCCGGCTCGTCGTGACGGACACCGAGGCCTTGACCGAACTCGCCGTCGCGGGCTGTGGCATCGCCCTGTTGGGCGCACATCACGCGGCGCCGTTGATCGACGCCGGCAGACTGAAGCATGTGCTGCCGGGATGCGCCGAGCGGCGCAGCGACATCTGCGTCTACTACCCCGCTCGCAGGCATCTGCCGCCACGCGTCACGGCATTTGTTGAATTTGTCGTGGCGGAACTGCGGGAAAGCGAACCGGTGAAGCGCGCGATCGCGATCGGACGGCGGTAGCAAGTCATCGCGCTTCGCGCGGGCACTTACCGGCGTCAACGGAACACTTCGGATTTACCCAGAAAGGTCCGCAATTTTCTCTATTCGTTCTCGTCGAAGTAATGTAGCGGCCTTGCCCGACAGGCCTCTGTCAACGAACTTACGCCAAAACCTACGCTGAGTTCCGTTGCGGTTCCTAGGCTAATTAGTGTTGCGTTTCAGCGACAGACGAACCGAAGGTGGCGAAACTGTCGCGGCATGATGGGGGAGGCAGTCCCAAAGCAAAACACGTTCTGAGAAGATCCAACCCACTCAATTGACAACCACCTGCCGCAAACCCAACGCTGGGCCTGACTCGGGTCCCCTAGCGCCCGCCGATACCGTCAGCGATACCGGCATTCCCGCCCGGCACTCAACGGCCTTAGGTGGGCCGGATCGGAAAATCAGCGCCGCCTGCTTAAGAAAGATCGTCTAAGCCCTGCATCTCCAGATGACTTCGGAGGTTGATACCGTCCGTGATACCGTCAGGTCACAGCCGCCTAACTGAGCCGGCCGGCGGCTGGTCGGCCAATGCTGACGCTCGTGTGTCGACGCCGACTGCGTGCTGACGGGCGCTCACCGGCCGTTCGCCGAGACGGGGCTACGAACGGCCGCTACCGAGTTCAACGAATGCGTACTGTCGTTAAGGGTTATTCGATGCCTGCCATCGGCCACAGGGATGTGATGGCGCCTCT
>NZ_JBFPKM010000031.1:0-27541 GCF_040948755.1 Paraburkholderia sp. BR13444
CGTCATGCCTGATGACCATAGCGAGTCGGTCCCACCCCTTCCCATCCCGAACAGGACCGTGAAACGACTCCACGCCGATGATAGTGCGGATTGCCCGTGTGAAAGTAGGTAATCGTCAGGCTCCCCCCAAAGCCAGAAACCCCACCCGCAGCGGTGGGGTTTTTGCGTTTACGTGGCCGTCATCGGCAGGGGTGACGTTTCCGTGACAAGCCAGCCGCCGCAATTCGACAATACGACGCCGGAAAATGCGCGCGTCAACTCTCTTTCAATCGTTCGCGCTATGCTCACGGATTCCTTTCGGAAGCGCTGGCATTGAACGCCCTATGAAATCAGATCTGGCATTGCAAACCTACGGCGCGGATTCGTCGGGTATGGTCTGCGGTTTCCGGTTTTCGCCGACGCTTGCCGGACGGCCGATCGACGCGGACGAAGTCATCGACTGGTTTCGCGAGCGCGACGACGATGCCGACGCTACCGCAGAGGACGCTGGCGAGTTTCTGTGGCTTCACTTCAATCTCGCGCATAGCGCGAGCGAGCGCTGGATGCGCACGCAACTCGATCTGCCCGAAGCGTTTTTCGACGCCTTGCGCGAAGGCTCGCATTCGACGCGGATCGAGCATGCGGACGGCGCACTGCGCGCAGTCGTCAACGACGTCATGTTCAACCTCGAGTTCATCCCGTCCGAAATCGCGACGCTGTGGATCTACGCAAACAAGCGACTCATCGTCACCGCGCGGCTGAAGCCGCTGCGCTCGGTCGACCGTTTGCGCGCGTCGGTACGGCAAGGGGAAGTATTCAGGTCGCCTGCCGAACTGCTCGTTCATTTGATGCGCGACCAGGCCGACCTGCTCGTGCAGATCGTCCGCCGAACCAGCGCCGACGTCGATCGAATCGAGGATCGCTTCCTGTCGCAACGGCCGACGCAAAACCGCCTCGACCTCGGCGCGATGCGTCGCACGCTGACACGTCTGCAGCGGATGCTGGCACCCGAACCGGGCGCGATTTTCCGCTTGCTGGCGAGGCCGCCTCGCTGGCTTCACGTGGAAGACGTGCAGGATCTGCGTGAATCGACGGAGGAGTTCTCGGTCGTGCTTTCGGACGTGGCCGGATTGATCGAGCGGGTTAGATTGCTGCAGGAAGAAATCACCTCGCGCCTCGAGGAGCAGAACAACCGCACGCTATTCACGCTCACGCTCGTCACGGTGCTTGCGATGCCAATCAATATCATTGCCGGTTTCTTCGGCATGAACGTCGGTGGCATTCCGCTCGCCGAGAACAAGCATGGATTTTGGGTGATGGTGCTGCTGGTCGCCGGCTTTACCGGACTGACAGGCTGGTGGGCATTTCGCCGCAGAAGGGAGCGTTAGAACGCGCGGCAGACTGGGCCCGCTTCTTACGAGGCCAAACCCACCGGCGTGATGGAAACCACAAGATGCCCGTCTTCGAATACGCTTCGCAACGATCCAAAGAGGGCAAGTACTCGTCGATTACTCGAGTGCGTTATTCGAGCGCGGCAGCCGGCCCAAAGAACTCATAACGGCTCTGCGATTCCGGCACGCCGATCGCCTTCAGGCCTTTCTTGATCGCCTTCATGAACGCGATGGGCCCGAGGAAATACACGTCGACGTCACGCGTTTCCGGCAACCACTTCTTCAGATTCGCTTCGTCGACGTAACCGACTGCGTGCGCGTCGGCATCGCCGTCACGGCGCTGCTCGTAGCAATAGAAGCGCTTCAGTTGCGGGTGGCGCGCGGCCAATGCATCGATCGCGCCGCGGAACGCATGCACGCCACCATGACGGGCCGCGTGAATGAAATGCACCGGACGATTGGTCTTCAGCGCGGCTTGCAGCATCGCCATCGTCGGCGTGATACCGACGCCGCCGCTGATCAGCACCAACGGCTTGTCGCCGGGTTGCAGCGTAAATTCGCCGGCCGGCGCGAACAGTTCGAGCGTGTCGTTTTCCTTCATCTGCTCGTGCAGGTACGTCGACACAGTTCCATTCGGTTCGCGTTTCACGCTGATGCGATATTCGCGACCATCGCTCATTGCTGACAGCGAATAGTTGCGACGCACTTCTTCGCCGTCGATCATCAAACGCACGCCAATGTACTGCCCCGGCTTAAACGCGAGCAATTCGCCGCCGTCATCGGGACGCAGATAGAACGACGTGATCTCGTCGCTTTCACGCCCTTTGCGCGCGACGCGGAACAGCCGCGTGCCGCGCCAGCCGCCGGGAGCTGCTGCGCTTTCGGAGTAGATCTTCTCTTCGAGGCCGATCAGCAGATCCGCGAGTTGCTGATACGCGGCGGCCCACGCTTCGATCACGGCGTCGGTTGCGACGTCCGCACCGAGTACTTCACGAATCGCGCTAAGCAGGCACTTGCCGACGATCGGATAGTGCTCAGGCTGCACGTTCAGCGACACGTGCTTGTTGATGACCTGCGCGACGAGCCCGCCCAGTTGCTCAAGCTGATCGATATGGCGTGCGTACATCACGACGCCGTTGGCCAGCGCACGCGCCTGCGAGCCGCTCGCCTGATGGGATTGATTGAAGATCGGGCGCACTTCCGGATGCTCGCTGAGCATCACGCGGTAGAAGTGCGTGGTGAGCGCCTCGCCGCCGCTTTCCAGGAGCGGCACGGTTGCTTTGATAATGGCGCGGTGTTCGGCGGATAGCATATTTTCAAGTCCTGGTGAGAGTCTGTGTGAGCGTCTGTCTATCAGCGAGTGTCACAGCCGGTTTCGGCAGACTGCCTCTACTATCCACAAATCGTGCCAGGTATAAAATGCGTTCAGATCAACGATCTGGCAAATAAGATGGTTCATTCGACCCTAGTCGAAAAGACTCGACCCGCAGTCGATTTGACTGCCGAGGCGGTCCTCGACGTTCTTACCCCGCTGATTCTCGACCTGTCGCGCGAGCTGTCCGAGCGCGAGCGTTATCGGCGGCTGCTCAGCGCGCTGCGCTCGCTGTTTCCTGGCGACGCGGCCGCATTGCTGCGCCTGGAAGGCGATACGCTGGTGCCGCTCGCGATCGACGGCTTGAGCAGCGATACGCTCGGGCGGCGTTTTCGCGTCGCCGAGCATCCGCGCTTTCAGGAACTGCTGGCCCAGCCAGGGCCGACGCGCTTCGCGGCTGACTCCGATCTACCCGATCCCTACGATGGACTCGTGCAAGGCATGGCAGCCGGGCATCTCGAAGTGCACGACTGTCTGGGGTGTCCGCTGTTCATCCGCGGCGAGCCTTGGGGGTTGCTCACGCTCGACGCACTCGACCCGGCGCGCTTCAACACGCTCGACATGGCTTCGCTGCAAGCATTTCTCGGCCTCGCGGCCGCGACCGTCAGCGTCGTCGAACGCATCGACGCGTTGGCGCGCAATGGCGAAGAGGCGCAGCGTCGCGCGGAAGCTTATCGGCTGGCGAGCAGCGAGAGCCGGCGCGAGCTGATCGGCAGCAGCGATGCGCACCGCCGGATGGTGAAGGAGATCGAGGTGGTGGCCGCCAGCGATCTGACCGTGCTCGTCACCGGCGAGACCGGCGTCGGCAAGGAGTTGGTCGCGAACGCGATCCACGCGCTGTCGCCGCGCGCGAACAAGCCGCTGATCAGCCTGAACTGTGCGGCATTGCCCGATACGCTCGTCGAGAGCGAGTTGTTCGGGCACGTGCGCGGCGCGTTTTCGGGAGCGTCGGCGGACCGGCGCGGCAAGTTCGAACTCGCCGACGGCGGCACCATTTTCCTCGACGAGGTTGGTGAGTTGCCGCTCGCGGTGCAGGCGAAGCTGTTGCGCGTGCTGCAGAACGGCCAGTTGCAGCGCATCGGCTCGGACCACGAACACAGAGTCGACGTGCGGCTGATCGCCGCAACCAATCGCGATCTCGCAGAAGAAGTGCGCGCGGGCCGCTTTCGCGCCGACCTCTATCATCGCCTCAGCGTGTATCCGCTGCGCGTGCCGCCGTTGCGCGAGCGTGGCCGCGACGTGCTGCTGCTGGCGGGCTTCTTCCTCGAAGACAATCGCTCGCGGCTCGGTTTGCTGAGTCTGCGTCTTGCGGCCGACGCGCAGGCCGCGTTGCTGCACTACTCATGGCCCGGCAATGTGCGCGAACTCGAGCATCTGATCGGGCGCAGTGCGCTGAAGGCGTTGGCGGCCAGTCGTGAGCGCCGCCGTATTCTGACGTTGACGGCCGCGGACTTCGCGTTGTCCGACGCACAGAATCAAGAAGCCAATCAAACAGCCGCGCAGAGCGAGGAAAGCGAGACGAAAGACTTTCGCAGCGCGGTCACCGAGTTCGAACGCAATCTCGTTCTCGAAGCGCTGATCCGCAATAGGCAAAACTGGGCGGCGGTCGCGCGCGAGCTAGGGCTGGACCGGGCGAATCTGAATCGGCTGGCCAAACGGCTCGGGCTCAAATAAGCGAGCAGGTGAAGGAGCATCGTTGCGGCGCGCAAATGCGACCAGGCGAGGCCACATCGGATCGCGCCGAAAACAGATTGTCAGCGCCGCGCGCTAGGCCTAACGTCTTAACCAAAGCCAAAGGCCCGCTTCGGAAAATCGAACTTCGCGGCACACAGCGCGTCGGTCATAGTGGGCCCTAACGAGGACCAACACACTAAACCAGGAGACTCCGCCATGTCCGCTGCCCCACAGAAGCTCGACGATTGGCTCAACAAGGAGGCGGTGGCCGAAGACGACATCACCGCGTTTCCGATAGCGGCGCTCGCCGCCACGCTCGATCGCGAGGAAAGCGGCGACACCGTGCCGCCGTTGTGGCACTGGCTGTACTTTCTGCCGGTCGCACCGCTATCCGAAGTCGGTCCCGATGGACATCCGAAGCGTGGCGGTTTTCTGCCACCCGTGCCATTGCCGCGCCGCATGTGGGCGGGTGGCCGACTCACGTTTCATGCGCCGCTGAAGATCGGTGAGCATGCGCGGCGCACGTCGACGATCGCCAGTATCGAGGACAAGACCGGCCGTTCGGGCCGCCTCGTGTTCGTCACCGTGCAACATACGATCGAAGTCGATGGCGAGTTGAAGCTCGAAGAGGAGCACGACATCGTCTATCGCGACGCGCCGCAGGAGGGGGCGCGGCCGCAACAGCCGGCGCCCGCGCCCGAAGGCGAAACGTGGCGCCGCACGATCGACGCCGATGCCGTGATGCTGTTCCGCTACTCGGCGCTGACTTTCAACGGCCATCGCATTCACTATGACCATCCCTATGTCACGCAAGTCGAAGGCTATCCGGGCCTCGTCGTGCATGGCCCGTTGATCGCGACGCTGCTCGTCGATCTCGTGCGCCGCGAACTGCCGCAAGCGACGCTGCAAAGCTTCGCGTTTCGCGCGCTTCGCCCGACCTTCGCGGATCAGCCGTTCACGGTATGCGGCAAGCCCGCCGCCGACGGCAAGACCATCGACCTGTGGGCGAAGGACCACGAAGGTTATCTGACCATGCGCGCGACCGCCGCGCTCGCCTGACTTCCACGAGACTCGATTATGCAAACCACGCAACACGATTCGTTCCAGGACATTCGAGAGGCCGTGCGCGATCTGTGTCAGCAGTTTTGCGGCGAGTACTTTCGCAAGATCGACGAGGCGCGCGGCTATCCGGAAGAGTTCGTCGACGCGCTGACGAAGGCCGGGTGGCTCGCCGCGCTGATTCCGCAGGACTTCGGCGGCTCGGGGCTCGGGCTCACGGAAGCGTCGGTGATCATGGAAGAGATCAATCGCGCGGGCGGCAACTCGGGCGCGTGCCACGGGCAGATGTACAACATGGGCACGCTGTTGCGTCACGGTTCGGAAGAACAGAAGCGCAAGTATTTGCCGAAGATCGCGAACGGCGACTTGCGTCTGCAATCGATGGGCGTGACCGAGCCGAGCACCGGCACCGATACGACGAAGATCAAGACCACCGCCGAACGGCGCGGTGACCGTTACGTGATCAACGGTCAGAAGGTGTGGATCTCGCGCGTGCAGCACTCGGACCTGATGATCCTGCTCGCGCGCACCACACCGCTCGCGGACGTGAAGAAGAAATCGGAGGGCATGTCGATCTTCATCGTCGATCTGCGCGAAGCGATCGGTCATGGCCTGACCGTGCAGCCCATTTTGAACATGGTCAATCACGAGACCAACGAACTCTTTTTCGACAACCTCGAAATCCCGGCCGAGAATATGATCGGCGAGGAAGGGCAAGGCTTCAAATACATTCTCGATGGCCTCAACGCGGAGCGCACGCTGATCGCCGCGGAGTGCATCGGCGACGGTTACTGGTTCGTCGATAAAGTCACCGAGTACGCGAAGGAGCGCGTCGTGTTCGGCAGGCCGATAGGGCAGAACCAGGGCGTGCAGTTTCCGATCGCGCGTTCGTTCATCAACGTCGAGGCAGCGAGCCTGATGCGCTTCGAAGCGGCACGTCGTTTCGACGCGCATCAACCGTGCGGCGCGCAAGCGAACATGGCGAAGCTGCTCGCTGCGGACGCGTCGTGGGAAGCGGCCAATGCGTGCCTGCAATTTCACGGCGGCTTCGGCTTCGCGTGCGAATACGACGTCGAGCGCAAGTTTCGCGAAACGCGTTTGTATCAGGTCGCACCGATCTCGACCAATCTGATTCTCTCGTACGTGGCAGAGCATATCCTCGGGCTGCCGCGTTCGTTCTGACCCGCTGGCGGACATCATGAGACCACTCGACGGTATCAAGGTCATCACGCTCGAACACGCGATCGCCGCGCCGTTCTGCACGCGTCAACTGGCCGATCTCGGCGCGCGCGTGATCAAGATCGAACGGCCCGGCGTCGGCGATTTCGCGCGCGGCTATGACGAACGCGTGCATGGGCTGTCGTCGCACTTCGTGTGGACCAATCGCTCGAAAGAAAGTCTTTCGCTCGACCTGAAGCAGCCCGCGGCGGCGGAGATTCTCGATGCATTGGTTGCCGATGCCGACGTGCTCGTGCAGAACCTCGCACCGGGTGCGGCCGAACGGCTCGGCCTCGGCTACGACACGCTGAGCCAGAAGTATCCGAAGCTGATCGTCTGCGATATTTCCGGCTACGGCGCGGACGGTCCGTATCGCGACAAGAAGGCGTACGACCTGCTGATTCAAAGCGAGTCCGGCTTTTTGTCGATCACCGGCTCTCCTGGCGCGTCAGCGAAGGCGGGCTGCTCGATCGCGGATATCGCGGCGGGCATGTACGCTTATTCGAACATCCTGAGCGCGCTGTTGCAGCGGGGACGCACGGGGCGCGGTTGCCGTATCGACGTGTCTATGCTCGAGAGCATGGTCGAGTGGATGGGTTATCCGCTCTACTACGCGATCGACGGTCAGTCGCAGCCCGCGCTCGCGGGCGCCGCGCATGCAACGATCTATCCTTATGGTCCGTTTCCCGCTGGCGACGGCAAGACGGTCATGCTCGGCCTGCAGAACGAACGCGAATGGAAGCTGTTCTGCGAGCGCGTGCTCGAACAGCCTGAGCTAACAACGGACGAACGCTTCGCATCGAACTCGAAACGCACCGCGGCGCGCGATGCATTGCGCGAGGTGATCGTCGCGGCGTTCGCGAAGCTGAGTGCCGCGCAGGTGATCGAGCGACTCGATCAGGCAGGCATAGCGAACGCGCAGATGAATACGCTCGCGGACGTGTGGGCGCATCCGCAACTGAAGGCACGCGAGCGCTGGCAGGAAGTCGGCACGGCAGCGGGCACGATACCGGCATTGCGGCCTCCGGGTTTGCCTTCCGACATCGAGCCTCGGATGGACCCTGTACCTACGCTTGGTCAACATACCGAATCAATTCTGCGCGAGCTTGGTTACGACAATGCGCGCATCGACGCGCTGCGCGCGGCCGGCACGATCTGATTCCGTAAGCCTGTTTCGGTTCGCGCCCGCATGCATGTGATGCGGGATGACAAGCCGGTATTCCGAACGAACCCCGATGCAACCTGGCATCACACGGCACACGACACTCATGAACGACCATCCCAGTCTCACGCTCGCCACTTTCGCTGCGCAACTCGACTTCGACAGTATCCCGAACGAGGTCGTCGAGCGGACCGTCAACCTGTACGTCGATTGGCTCGGCTCGGCGCTTGCAGGCAAAGGCGCACGCCCCGTCGAGACGATCGCTCGGTTTGCGCGCGCGGCGGCCGGTGCGACGAACGAGGACCTCTGCGAGGTACTGATCGATCGCGGCCGCACGACGCCGTATTTCGCCGCGATGATCAACGGCGCGGCATCGCACTTCGCCGAACAGGACGACGTGCACAATGGCTCGGTGTTTCATCCTGCGACCGTGGTGTTTCCGGTTGCGCTCGCGTTGGCACAGGCAAAGCGAGCGTCGGGGCGCGACTTCATCACGGCGGCCGTGGCGGGATACGAGGTCGGCATTCGCATCGGCGAATTTCTCGGGCGCTCGCACTACAAGGTGTTTCACACCACGGGCACGGTCGGCACGCTCGCGGCGGCGGCAACTGCAGGACGATTGCTGGGCTTGGCGCCGTTGCAGATGCTCGATGCGTTCGGCTCGGCGGGCACACAGGCTAGCGGCTTGTGGGAATTTCTGCGCGACGCCGCCGACTCGAAGCAACTTCACACCGCGATGGCCGCCGCGAACGGCCTGATGGCCGCGCAACTCGCCGCCGACGGCTTCAAGGGTGCGACGCACATTCTCGAAGGCGCGCAGGGCATGGCCGCGGGCATGTCGAGCGATGCCGATCCGGCTCGCCTCGTCGATCGCCTTGGCAGCCGCTGGGCGACCGCGGAGACGTCGTTCAAATATCACGCGGCGTGCCGCCATACGCATCCGGCCGCCGATGCGCTGCTCGCTGTGGTGCGGGCGCATCGTCTCGCGCCGCGCGACATCGCGAAGGTCGTCGCGCACGTGCATCAAGGCGCGATCGATGTGCTCGGTCCCGTGATCGCGCCGCGTACCGTGCATCAGGCCAAGTTCAACATGGGTACGGTGCTCGGGCTCGTCGCGCATCACGGCTATGCGGGCATGACCGAATTCGAGCAGGGTTTCGACGCGAGCGAAATCCTTGTGTTTCGCGACAAGGTCACGATGACGCTCGACGCTGAAGTCGACGCCGCCTATCCCGCGCGCTGGATAGGCAAGGTCACGGTGACCACGACCGACGGCCGTGTTTTCGATGGGCGTGTCGATGAGCCGAAGGGCGATCCAGGGAACACGTTGTCGGGCGACGAGATTGCGATGAAGCTGCATCGGCTGGCGGCATTCTCGGGTGCGGCTAGTGAAGAGGAAGCGGCGCAACTGCTTCGCCGGGCGTGGGGTGTTGCCGAAGTGGCGCAGATTGGCCCGGTATTCGATGCAACTCCGCGCACGATGGTGGCGGCATGAGCGCGCTGCCCCGGTCATATCTGTTCGTGCCTGGGAATCGGCCTGAGCGGTTTGACAAGGCCTATGCGGCCGGCGCGGATGCGGTGATTCTCGATCTGGAAGACGCGGTGCAGCCGGATCAGAAAGTGCCAGCGCGCGCGGCGGTGGTGGCTGCGGTATCGGCTAACGCATCGCGGGCCGTGTGGGTGCGTATCAATGGCTCGGATACGCCTTGGTTTTCAGATGACGTTGCCGCCCTCGTTGGTCAGAACGGCGTCGCCGGAATCGTGCTGCCGAAGGCTGAGACGCGCGAACAGATCTGCGCGGTGCTGGAGAACGCGCATCCGGCATTGAGCGTACTGCCGATTGTCGAGACTGCGCGCGGATTTGCGAATCTTGCGGAGCTATGTGGCGCGCCGCGCGTGCCGCGTCTCGTGTTCGGCACGCTGGATTTTCAGGTCGATCTCGGCATCGATGGGGATGGCGAGGAGTTGCATCCGTTTCGCTCGCAGATCGTGCTTGCGTCGAGGTTGGCCGGCATCGGTGCGCCGGTGGATGGCGTATCGACGGCCATTACCGATGCTGATGCGGTGCAAGCCGATGCACGGCGCGGGCGGCGGTTTGGTTTCGGCGGCAAGCTTTGCATTCATCCGAAGCAGATCGAGGCGGTGCACCGCGCATATGCATGGAGTGACGCTGACGTGGAGTGGGCGCGACGCGTGCTTGCGGCTGTCGAGGCGAGCCATGGCGGGGCAGTCGCCGTGGATGGAAAGATGGTCGATATGCCGGTGATCCTGCGGGCGCGGAGAGTTTTGGGCGACTCCGAGAGCTTCTGACAACGCCGTTTTCGTCGTGCCCTCGTAGCAGGATTCCTACATCGCCTGCTGGTCATTCGGACGACGTACCAGTAAGCACCTCACCCAAGGGAATACCCTCCCATCATCGCACTTGAATAGTTAGCAGATCACATGCTAGATTGAATTGTTAACGGTAACAATGTTCGCCGAAAAGCAAAAAGATCTGTTCCTTTCAGCACGTCAGAAAAATATCTTCCCGATGAGTACTATTCAAAATCCAGTTCTGCGCGGCTTCAACCCGGACCCTTGTATATGCCGTGGCAAGGATGCGTGGTATATCGCGGTTTCAACGTTTGAATGGTATCCGGGCGTTCTCATTTACGAATCGAAAGACTTCGTCAACTGGGAACTCAAGGCCACGCCTCTGGACAGGTTGTCGCAATTGAACCTGATCGGAGAGCAGCCGTCCGGAGGCATTTGGGCGCCAGCCCTGTCCTATCACGACGGTCTTTACTGGCTCGTCTATACCGACACCAAGGCATGGAAAGGCGAACAGAAGATTTCCCCGCTGCGCGACATGCACAACTACCTCGTGACCGCCCCGGACATCGCCGGACCCTGGTCGGAGCCCGTCCATCTCGTCTCCGGTGGATACGATCCATCGCTGTTCCACGACGAATCCGGCAGAAAGTGGCTCGCTTATATCCGGCGCGACTTCAGAGGAATCCACGAAGATCTTTTCGTCGGAATCGTTCTGCGGGAATACTCGGTGCAGGAGGAAAAGCTGATCGGTGAAGAGCGCGTCATTTACAAAGGCGCCAACCTGAAGACCGATTACTTCATGAAATGTCAGATATACGAGGCTCCCCATTTATTGAAGAGGGGGGACTGGTACTACCTGATCACGGCGGAGGGCGGCACAGGCTATACGCATGCAACGTGCGTATCCAGGTCCCGCGATATCTTCGGTCCATACGAGTTTCATCCAGACACGCCGATGCTCACGTCGCGCGACGCGAACGGACGGATCCAGCGGACCGGCCACGGCAATCTAGTCGAGGGTCCGAACGGCCGGTGGTACATGACGTACCTCGGATCGAGACCAATCGATGCGCAAACGAAGCGCTCGCCGCTAGGCCGCGAGACCTGCATCGCCCCGATCGAATGGCATGCCGACTGGCCCCACCTCGCCACTGGCGGAGTGGTCCCCGCCGAATCTTTTGCGATCGACTCGGATATCGAGCAAAGGCTCGACAGCAGTTGGGCGATCGATTTCGGACAATGCGCCGCGCTGCCGCTGGAACTGCAGAGTCTGCGCATTCCCATTAGCGACGACTGGTGCAATCTTCACGACCGTCCGGGCTATCTGCGGATAAGGGGGCAAGAGTCACCAACCTCGCGCTTCCATCAAAGCATGCTGGCCTGTCGAATCCGTGACTGGCAGTTCGAGGTCGAAACGGCGCTGGAATTTTCGCCCAAGTCATATCTGCACATGGCTGGGCTCATGGCGCGTTACGACGAAAACACCTTTTACTACCTGTTCGTCACGCGCGACGACGACGGCACGAAAATCCTGTCCTATATGGAAATGGATGCGGGCAGCTTCGCCTATAGCAATCGACTGGCGACGCTGCCCGAGTCCACCGGGATCGACCTGCGGATTCGCGTCGTAGACGCGAAACTGAGTTTCTTCTATCGCGTGGCACACGGTGACTGGAAGGACCTCGGACTGGCAAAGGATTTCACGAAACTCAGCGATGAATATGCCACCCCAATCGGCTTCACGGGGGCTTTCACTGGTATCACCGTCAACGACATGCTGGGCTTTCGCGAACCTGCCGACTTCAAGTCGTTCTCATATCGTCAACTGACCGGCTAGAGCTCGGATTTCGTTTCACCGCTGTCGCTTGATAATAAGGAAGACCTCATGCGCTTTCGTTGGAGACATCGCTATCTCGTGCTGCTGATTCTGTTCGCGATCTATCTGCTCTGTTACATGGACAGAATGATCATGGCAGCGGCTATTCCATTTATTGCGTCCGAGTTTCATCTGTCGGCGATGGAAATGGGAGGAATCCTGAGTGCGTTCTTCTTCAGCTACGCGCTATGTCAGATTCCAGCCGGCCTGCTTGCAGACAGATTCGGCCCGCGGCTGATGACGACGATCGGCATCACGTGGTGGACGATTTTCACCGCGCTTACCGGACTGTGCAATTCGCTCGGCTTGATGCTGGTGGTGCGGGTCGCATTCGGCGTCGGCGAAGCGCTCTTTCCTCCGGCCGCGTTCAAGGCACTGTCGGCATGGTTCCCGAAGCGCGAATTGGGCCGGGCGACCGGGCTGATGATGACCACGAATGCGCTGGGACCCGCTCTGGCTCCGCTGTTCGTGGCGGCCGTGATGGCCGTGTGGGGATGGCGCGCGATTTTCACGAGTCTGTTCATTCCCGGTATCGCGATGGCGATATTCGGCTGGATCTATATCAGAAACAGCCCGAAGGATAGCAAGCACGTTTCGAATATCGAACTAGAGGAAATCGGCACCAGCGAAAAGGCCCAGTCTGGCTCTGCCGGCAAAGCGGATTTTGCTGGACTGGTGAAAACGCCGCTGGTCTGGTGGTGCTTTGTCACCTTGTTCGTATTCAGCATCGCCTCGTGGGGAATCATGAGCTGGTTCCCGACGTATCTGCTGAAAGCGCGCGGCCTTTCGACGGCCAAAATGGGCATTATGGCGTCGGTGCCATTTCTGGTCGGCACGATTGCCTATTGCATCACGGGCCTTCTCTCCGACAAGTTCTTCCGCAATCGTCGCGAATTGCTTGTCGTCCTCGGCTGCATCGTGGCCGCCATCTTTGCCTATCTGACGGCCCATGCGGAGACCGTGGAAACGGCGGTGTTCTATCAGACGATCGGCTATTTCTTCTCGACCATGGCCGGCTGTTCGTTGTACACGATCCCGAACGTCGCGCTGCCGAACAAGGTCGTCGGATCGGCAATCGGCTTTGTCAACGCAGCGGGTCAGCTGGCAGGATTTCTTTCCCCGCTGATCGTCGGTTACATCCTGACCAGCACGAATAACGACTTCAATGTCGTGTTCCACCTTTTCGTCGGCTGCTTCTTGCTGGCTTCGGTTTCCGCATGGTTCATCAATACGAGGACGGATCGCAGCGACACCGTCACTCGGGCCGACGGTGGAGAAGTGGCCGCGCAGAATCAGACAGCCGTATAAATGACGCGACGGGGCTTGAGCCGGCGATAATGCCAGCTCAGTCACCTGCTTTGATTCGCGCGACCATGAAATCGAGGATCGAAAATTTTTCGAGCGGCATCAGCGTGTTTGCGGCGGTAGTCGACGCCGGTACGTTCGCGGCTGCATCGGAAGTAATCGGAATGTCGCCGCCTGGTGTGAGCCGGGCGATTGCAAGGCTGGAAAAGAGATTGAAGATCCGGCTCTTCAATCGAACTACGCGGTCCGTGTCCCTGACGGACGAGGGCCGCCGTTTTTACGAGCAGGTCATGCCGCACCTCGCAGGGCTGGAGGAAGCCGCCGTGGCCGCGGCTGGCGGCGCATCGGCGGTGCGGGGAAAGCTGCGGGTCAACCTCGATCCGGTGTGTTACCGGGCGATACTCGGGCAACGCCTCGACCACTTCATGGACGCGCATCCTGCGCTCGAAATCGAGTTCATCGCGCGCGACCATCTCGGCGATCTGGTTCTCGAGGGCTTTGATCTCGCGTTGCGGTTCGGCGAGCCGAGGACATCTTCCCTCGTCGCACGCAAGCTGCTCGATACGGCCGTGGTCACGGTGGCCGCACCGTCGTACGTCGCACGACGTGGGCGCCCGGCAAAGCCGGAAGATCTCGAAGGCCCAGGTCACCGTTGCCTGGAATTCCGCAATTCGGAGACAGGCAAGCCGTTCCCTTGGGAGTTCCATCGCAAACGCAAGAAAACTGTGATTGCACCGCGCGGGCGATTGACGGTGAACGATCCTGGCGCGCTACTGAATGCGTGCCTCGCTGGCTCCGGTGTCGCGCAGATGCTTCTTTTCGGTGCCGAGCAACTGATTGCCGAAGGGCGGCTGATCAATCTCTTTCCCGACTGGCCTGACGAGCGCTATCCCCTGTACGCCTGCTACCCGTCACGCCATCACGTTCCGGCGAAGACGCGTGCCTTTCTGGAGTTCGTCGTCGAGTTGGCAAACGCTCACTCGTGAGCGGCCGTTACTCAAACGGCCTGCATTAACCAACCTCCACGCGGTTTCGCCCTCTGTCCTTGGCGCGATACAGCGCCAGGTCCGCGCGCTTGACGATGGCGTCGACGTCATCCTCACCAGGCTGGCGCTCGGTCACGCCGATGCTGACCGTAAATGGAATCGGCTTGCCGAGCCGCCACGGATGTTCGAAGTTCTGCTGCTCGATCGTCTGGCGCAAGTCTTCGGCCACGCTCGTCGCCTGTTCGATATCGAGGCCCGGCAGCGCGGCGACGAACTCCTCGCCGCCCCAGCGGGCAAACACGCCGATGCGCCAATCGGCGTTCATGACGACTTTGGCCATCACGCGCAGCACTTCGTCGCCAATGTCGTGTCCGTAACTGTCGTTGATCTTCTTGAAGTAGTCGATATCGAGGAGAAAGATCGAAAGCTTGCTGTCCGACCCCAGCAGGTTCTCGACCGTGTCCGCGAATTCCCTTCGGTTGGGCAGGCCGGTCAGCTCGTCGGTCACGGCCTGCTTCTGCAGCAAATCCATCAATTGGACGCGATCGGCGATGTCGCGAATCACGGCGGTGAATTCGATCAGGCCGCCCACGTTGATCTTCGAGATCGCGATTTCGACGGGCAGCAGCGAGCCGTCGCGATGCAGCCCATAGATGCGGTTGCGCTCGTCCATTTGCCGCGAGCGCACCGGCGAGCGGGCGAACTGATGGACGTACTGGGAGTGATTGGCGCGATAGCGCTCGGGCAGCAGTTCCGTGATGGGGTGCCCCACCATCTCTTCGACCGAATAGCCGAAAAGGTTTTCCGCAGCGCGATTGAAGAGAGTGATGCAGTGCTGCTGGTCGATCGTAATGATCGCGTCATAGGCGGCATCCACCACCGAGCGGAAACGCGACGTGCTGACTTCCAGTTCGTGCATCAACTCCATCTTTGCGGTGATCTCGAGACCCGTCACCATGATTTCGATCACCGAGTTCGCGCCTCTGTTGTGCCGCAGCGGCTTCAACGACAGGCGCCACCAGTGGGTTCCGTCTCTCAGGTCATAAGCCTGCTCGAGTTCGCGGGCGACGCCGGATTCAAAGCATTCGCTGAGCTTCTGACGAAATTCGGTTCGGGCGTAATTGGGAATCAGCGTGTCGAATGACGCCGGGAACGATTTGATGCTGTTGCGCTTGCCGCCCGTCATTTGCATGAAATGATCGTTGCAGGCGGAAACCACCAGCTGCCCCCTCTCATCGCGCGCGACGATCGCGACGCTTGCGGCGATTTCGTCGACGATCGTCCGCATCGTGCAGGACCAGTCATCAACCATTCTGCCTCCGAGAATCTACCTGAATGCCCCCGTGTGTTCTCCTGAACAGCACGCACGTCTACATTCAAATCATCCGGTGCGACCGGCTCCGAAGCTCGATATCGGGCCGCTTTGAAATGGGCATGGCCGGTCAACATGCGGGGGGAGTACATCGACAGAGTAGGCCGTAGTCCGATTTTTGGGAAGAATTTATTCCTGGAAATGAAGTACCAGACTCTGATGCGCTGCAGCCTTTCAGGTATGCAAATCGCTTCTTTTTCATCCCTTAATCAAACCGGAACACTCACCTCCAAAAAACCCAATTCCCACCCCACGTCGCCTGACGCACTCTTGAAGCCAACGGCCCGCACGATCCAACCACGGCCGTTCAGCGCTCTGCCCCGAGCCGCCGCATCCAACGAAGGCAGCCTCGCAGAACTGTTCCGCGCACGCGAGCCTCTCGCCCGTGCACCGCCTAAAAATACAGGAGACACAACTTGCCCGCCCCCATCAACTCCGGCGCACGCCTCGACCGCCTGCCGATCAGCCGCTTTCACTGGAACATCCTCGGCCTGATCGGCGCAGGCGCTTTCCTCGACGCCTTCGACATCTACCTCGCCAACGGCGCGCTCGCGGCGATGGTCAAAACCGGCTTCACCGATCTGCGCCTCGGCTCGTTCTTCATCTCCGCGACCTTCATGGGCATGATGATCGGCGCGGGCCTGTCGGGCTATCTCGGCGACCGCTTCGGCCGACGCTATTCGTATCAAGCCAATCTCGCGATCTTCGGCCTCGCATCGCTCGCCGCCTGCTTCGCGCCGGACATCTACTGGCTGATCCTGCTGCGCTTCATCATGGGCATCGGCCTAGGCGCCGAACTCGTGGTCGCCGCCGGCACGCTGTGCGAATTCGTGCCACCCGCCACGCGCGGCCGCTGGACCGCGTTGCTCGCGCTGATCATCAACTCCGGTCTGCTCGGCGCGACCGCGGTCGGCTATTGGGTGATTCCGCATCTCGGCTGGCGCTATATGTTCGCGATCGCGGGCGTCGGCGCGATGGTCGTGTGGTTCCTGCGGCATCGGATGCCGGAGTCGCCGCGGTGGCTCGAAACGGTTGGCCGGCTCGAAGAGGCGGAGGCCACCGTCGCGGCGATCGAGCGACAGGTCGAGGCGCGCGTCGGCAAGCTGCCGCCGGTCGCGCGCGTGGTCAGTCACGAGGTGCCGGCCGCGCCGTTCTCGGCGCTGTTCGCGCGCGGCATGATCGGCCGCACGCTGGTCGCCGCGCTGACCTGCATGGCGATCAACATGTCGTTGTACGGTTTCGTGGCGTGGCTGCCGACGTTCTTCGTCAAGGAAGGCCTGACCATCGTGCAGTCGCTCGGCTTCGTGCTGCTGATGTCGTTCGGCGCGCCGGCCGGCGCCGTGGTCGGTTATCTCGTGACGGACCGCCTAGGGCGGCGCAACGGCATCGTGCTGTTCTCGCTTGCAACGATCGTGCTCGGCTTCGTCTACGTGCAGATGCGCGCGCCGGTGCCGATCGCGGTCGTCGGCTTCGCGCTCGTCACGACGATCTACACCGTCTGCACGCTCGGCCTGTTCGGCTATATCCCCGAGCTGTTTCCGACCGCGCATCGCTTGCGCGGCACCGGCGTGGCCGGCACGTGCGGCCGCGCGGCGTCGATGTCGACACCGTATGTCGCGCTGCTGCTCTACACGCAGTTCGGCGTGACGGGTGTGCTGACGATGGTCGGTGGCGTGCTGTTGCTGCTGAGCATCGCGATTCTCGCGCTGCGCATCGAAACGAGCCAGCAGACGCTCGAAGAGATCTCGCCCGATGCCGAGCTGATACCGCAAGCGGAGATGATGCAAGAGTCGGCATAGGCCGTACGCGCATGAAGGGAGGCCGTCGATTCGGATCTTTCCCCGGCTAAATTTTCACCACACCTGGTTAAGATGAAAGTCTGTCCTGCCCATGCTTCGCTAGCAGCTTTCATCATGCACTTCGATTTCGTCGATTTACGCCTGCTCATGCACATCGCCGACACGCGCAACCTCGCGCGTGCGGCGGAGCGTTCACACCTGTCGGCGCCGGCCGCCAGCAACCGGGTCAAGAATATCGAGGAGCAGCTCGGCATCAAGCTGCTCTATCGAACCAGCCAGGGCGTGACGCCGACACCCGCGGGCGAGGCCTTCGTGCATCATGCGCGGCTCGTGCTCGAACGCGTCGAGCATCTGGCCGGCGATATGCAGGAGTACGGCGATGGCATCAAGGGCCACGTGCGCATCTGGGCCAACACGACCGCGATCAGCGAGTTCCTGCCGGCCGTGCTGAGCCGTTTTCTGCGCGACCACCCGGACGTGAACATCGATCTGCGCGAAGTGCTGAGCGGCGAGATCGTCAAGGGCGTCGCCGACAGCGCGACCGACATCGGCATCGTCGCGGGCAATGTGCATGCCGAGCATCTGCAGATGCTGCCGTATCGCGACGATCGGCTCGTGCTCGTGACGTCGTGCGAGCATCCGTTCGCGAGGCAGGCGTCGGTCGATTTCTCGCAGGTGCTGAACGCGAACTTCGTCAGCCTGCCGACGTCGAGCGCGATCCACGCATTCATCATGAGCGCCGCCGATGCGCTCGGCGCGCGTCTCAAGCTTCGCATCCAGGTCGGCAACTTCGAGGCCGCTTGCAGGATGATCGAGGCGGGTGTCGGAATCGGCATCGTGCCGGAATCGGTCGCGCTGCGGCACAGAAAGACGATGCAGATCGCGATCGTCGGCCTGAACGATCCGTGGGCCGAGCGTAAGCTGAAGATCTGCGTGCGCAGCCTGCAGGACTTGCCGCCGTTCGCGCGCGTGCTGGTCGACCGGTTGACGGCGGCGGCGGAGGGGGACGGCGCGACCGATGCTTGACGCTTGACGCGCGGGCTTCGCACACGCGTCTGGAGCTTGACCAAGTTTCCTTCTGGAAACAACGCTACCTTTTGTCAACCGGTATTTCACTCCCCAGGCACCTCCTTGCCGCCGTAAAAAGCCGCGTGTATAGTTTCCGAACTTACTCTTGTTTCGCATCGGAAATTAAAGGGGTTCACATGGACGCGTCCACCATCCTTGCCGATCTCGGCATTGCCCACGCCGCACAAGCCGGCGATATCGCGGTTCATTCGCCGATCACCGGCGCGCTCATCGGCCATGTGGCCAGCCAGACGGCGGCCGAGGTCGACGCGGCGCTCGCCCGGGCCAAAGACGCGTTCGCCGTATGGCGCAACGTGCCGGCGCCGCGCCGCGGCGAGCTGGTGCGGCTGCTCGGCAATCGGCTGCGCGAACAGAAGCACGCGCTCGGCAGCCTCGTTTCGCTGGAGACCGGCAAGATCCTGCAGGAAGGCATGGGCGAAGTGCAGGAAATGATCGACATCTGCGATTTCGCGGTCGGTCTGTCGCGCCAGCTGTACGGTTTGACGATCGCGTCCGAGCGCCCGGCGCATCGGATGGCGGAGTCGTGGCATCCGCTCGGCACTTGCGTCGTGATCTCCGCGTTCAATTTCCCGGTGGCGGTGTGGTCGTGGAATGCGGCGCTCGCGCTGGTGTGCGGCAACGCGGTGATCTGGAAGCCGTCGGAAAAGACGCCGCTGTCGGCGCTCGCGGTGAACAAGATTCTCGAAGATGCACTGAAGGAATTCGGCGATGCGCCGGCTGGCCTCGCGGCGCTGATCATCGGCGGCCGCGACGTCGGCGAAAAGCTCGTGGCCGATCCGCGCGCGTCGATCGTCAGCGCGACGGGCAGCACGGAAATGGGGCGCAAGGTCGGCGTCGAAGTGGCGAAGCGCTTCGGCCGCTCGCTGCTCGAACTCGGCGGCAACAACGCGGGCATCGTCGCGCAGACGGCCGACCATGAACTCGCGATGCGCGGCATCCTGTTCTCGGCGGTCGGCACGGCCGGTCAGCGCTGCACGACGCTGCGGCGTCTGTTCGTGCACGACAGCGTGTACGAAAAGACCGTCGAGCGTCTGAAGCAGCTGTATAGCCGCGTGCCGATCGGCAATCCGCTCGAAAAGGGCACGCTGATGGGGCCGCTGATCGACCGTCAAGCGTTCGACCGCATGCAGGAGGCGTTGCAGCAGGCGAAGGCCGAGGGCGGCAAGGTGTTCGGCGGCGAGCGCGTCGACGTGAAGGGTTATGAGGGCGGCTACTACGTGCGTCCGGCCATCGTCGAGATGCCGTCGCAAACGGCGGTCGTGCTGAAGGAAACTTTCGCGCCGATTCTATACGTGCTGCGCTATGCCGACTTCGCCGATGCGGTCGAGGCGAACAATGCCGCGCATCATGGTCTGTCGTCGTGCGTGTTCACAAGCGACCTGCGCGAAGCTGAGCGCTTCCTGTCCGCGTCGGGCAGCGACTGCGGCATCGCCAACGTCAACATCGGTCCGAGCGGCGCGGAGATCGGCGGGGCGTTTGGCGGCGAGAAGGAAACGGGCGGCGGCCGCGAGTCGGGTTCGGATGCGTGGAAGGCGTATATGCGTCGCGCGACCAATACCGTGAACTACTCGTCGGCGCTGCCGCTGGCGCAGGGTATCGACTTCAACCTCGACTGACGCGCGCATGCGTGACGTCGCCGTCAGGCGCGCCACGGCCGCGCGTTGCAGATAGCAATCCGTTTGCGCCGCCCGGCGTTCCGGAGCGGCCACGTTACTCGTGGAGTAAGACGTGAGTTCGAAAGTCGTGATCGTCGGCGGTGGGGTGATCGGCAGTTCGATTGCGTATTTCTTGCGGCTGTCCGATCCGACAGTCGGCGTCACGGTGATCGAACGCGATCCGACCTATGCGCGTTCGTCGTCGGCCTTGTCGGCGGCGTCGATCCGGCAGCAATTTTCTACGCCGCTTTCCATTCAGATGTCGCTGTTCGGCATCGAGTTTCTGCGCTCGATCGGCGAACGGCTGGAAGTCGACGGCACGCGACCGTCGATCGATCTGCACGAAGGCGGCTACCTGTTTCTCGCGACATCGGCCGGTGAAGCGACGCTGCGCGACAATCACGCGCTGCAAACAAGCCTCGGCGCGGATATCAGCCTGCTCGACACGCATGGCTTGCAAACGCGCTTCCCCTGGCTCAATACCGACGATCTCGTTGCCGGCGCTTTTGGCGAAAGCGGCGAGGGCTGGTTCGACGGCTACGGTCTCGTGCAGGCGCTGCGCAAGAAAGCGCGAGCGCTCGGCGCGCGCTATGTCGCGGCCGACGTCACCGCGCTGCATCGCGACGGCAGCCGTGTCACGCAGGTACGAACCGCGGACGGCGAGACCTATGCTTGCGATGTCGTCGTCAACGCGGCCGGCGCGTGGTCGCGCAAGGTCGCGCAGATGATCGGCATCGACCTGCCCGTCTATGCGCGGCGGCGCAGCATCTTCAACGTCACGTCGCCGGCAAGGCTCGAACGCTGCCCGCTGCTGATCGATCCGAGCGGCGTGTACTTCCGGCCCGAAGGCAATTCTTATATCTGCGGCACGTCGCCATCGGCCGATAACGACCCCGACGATTTACCGCTCGACGAAGTCGATCACGCGCTATTCGACGACGTGATCTGGCCGACGCTCGCGAATCGCGTGCCGCAATTCGAGGCGCTGCGCGTGCAGAACTGCTGGTCCGGCTATTACGAATACAACGTGCTCGATCAGAACGCGATCATTGGACATCATCCGGATGTCGAAAACTGCATCTTCGCGAACGGCTTCAGCGGCCACGGTTTGCAGCAAGGCCCGGCAACCGGACGCGGCATCAGCGAATTGATTCTGCATGGCCGCTATGCGACGCTCGACCTCGGTTCACTGAGCTTCGCGCGTGTGCTTGAAAACCGGCCGATCATCGAGAAGAACGTGGTGTAGCTAGCGCCCCTATATGGCCCGATGCGGGGTCATGCGGAAAACGCAATAAGTAGTGCATAGATATCGTTTGCCGCAGATCCCGCCGATGGCCACAATCGACGCCGATCGTCTTCGACATCCCAATCGATATCACACGAGAGGCAGGCGGCCGTCATCATGTTCTCATTCAATCCCGCATTCGAAGCACCGAGCGGCTCGCCGATCCGCGAACTGTTCAAATACCTCGCGCAGCCCGGCATGATCTCGTTCGCCGGCGGCTATCCGGCGAGCGACCTGTTCGACCGTGAAGGACTCGATGCCGCGGCCGCGCGCGCCTCGCATCAGCCGACGCTGTGTCTGCAATACGGCCCCACCGATGGCATCGCGATCCTCAAGGAACAGCTTGCACAGCTGATGGCACGGCGCGGCGCGTCATGCACGCCAACAGACCTGCTCGTGACGACCGGTTCGCAACAAGGCTTCGATCTGCTGCTGCGGGTGATGGTGGCGCCCGGCGATGTCGTGCTCGTCGAGCAGCCCGCGTATCCGGCCACGTTGCAGGCGCTGAAGCTGCAACAGGCCGACGTCGTCACGGTGCCCGTCGATCAGCACGGACTCGACGTCGCGAAGCTCGCCGCAGTGCTCGAATCGGGCACGCTGCGTCGCGCTCCCAAGCTGCTGTACACGGTGCCGACCTTCGCGAATCCGACTGGCGCGACGTTGTCGCTCGAACGTCGAATCGCATTGTTGAGACTGGCGGCGCGCTATCGGTTCATGATCGTCGAAGACGATCCGTATGGTGACCTGCGTTTCGATGGCACGGCAGTGCCTTCGCTTTACGCGTTGAGCGGGCAGGTGCCTGGTTCGCGCGACTGGGTCGTGCATTTTTCGAGTCTGTCGAAGATCGTCGCGCCGGGTTTGCGGGTCGGCTGGATGGTCGCGCACGCGGAGATCGTGCGGCGCTGCGTGGTCGCCAAGCAGACGGTCGATCTGTGCAGCGCGCCGTGGACGCAGGTGATCGCCGCCGAATACCTCGCGAGCGGCGCGTTGGAGCGTCATCTGCCGCGCATCATCGATGCGTATGCCGTGAAATGCCGCGCGCTATGCGATGCGCTCGACGCGCATCTCGCGCAGCACATCGCGTTTCATCGTCCGGCCGGCGGCATGTTCGTGTGGGCGCGTCTGAACGCGGCGCGCGATGCGTCCGACTATCTGCGAATGTGCATCGAGCGGAACGTGATGTTCGTGCCGGGCGTCGCGTTTTACAAGGACGCGGTCGATAGGGCGGCGCTGCGCCTGTCGTTTGCCGCGCCCGGGGTGGAGGAGATCGAAACCGGCGTGCATCGAATGAAGCGCGCGCTCGGGCTGTACTTCGAGGGGCAATAAAACCCGGAATGCATCAATACAATCCGCGCAGTGCGGAAATTACCCGGCTAGCATCTAATCTGCAGCCGGGTTTTTTATTCCTATGCCAAAAATTGTGGCGATTTAGTAGAATTCACCGCATTCCTTATTAATGTGAATTGCGTTGCGTGCGAATACGCAATCGTTTTCGTCCGCGTATTCCGCTCCATCAGGTCGGCCGTGTCAAGCCGCGGGCAATGCTGCAGGATTGCCACGGCGGGCGGTGCGCACTCGCGAGTGGACCGTCAAATGATCGCCCCCAATGAAATCGTTATTGCGCGCGTTAATTCAAGATTATGCGAATTGAATAAATTCGCGCCTTGCCAAATTTCGTAATGGAAGTGGCCGATTTATATGCGGAAATGCCATTTATAAAGATACGAAACCGTGTAATTATGTGTTTGCCGGTCGGTTTTCGTTTTGCGTGATTCCCTGCGTGTCTGAAAGACAGGTTTTGCATGGGCTCGCACCACGCGAGCCGGCCTTCGCACGGGAAAGCACCGTCGCCCGTCGCGTTCGCCCACGCATGCCGCATATGAGTGCCGCAATAGTATGCGTGACCGGGCCACAAAAACGTTAAACGAAGAAAAGAGGGCAACGCAATGAATTCACTCGACGAGAAGCGGCCGCTGCTGATCTACGACGGCACGCTCGGCGACCTCTACGGCATCTTTTTCAGAAGCCTTCTGCTGCAAATCGTGACGCTCGGCATTTACCGCTTCTGGGCGACCACGAACAACCGCCGCTATGTCTGGTCGCACATGCGCTTTCAGGACGAGCGCTTCGAGTACACCGGCACCGGGGGCGAGCTATTCAAGGGCTTTCTCGTCGCGATCGTGGTCGTGTTGGGCGCGACGTTCGCGGCTGGCGCGCTGAGTGTGGTCTTGCGCATGCAGACGAAAAGCGCGGCACTCGGTTCGCTGCCTGTCGTCGCGTTTTATCTGCTGATCGTCGTGTTCGCGGCGGGCGCGTTTTTCAGCGCGCAGCGCTATCGGCTGAGCCGCACGCAGTGGTGCGGTGTTCGCGGCGGCATGACCGGCTCGGCGCTCGGCTACGGTGTGCGCGCGCTGCTGTATGCGCTGTTGTGCGTTGTCACGTTTGGCCAGATGTTGCCGTGGACATCGATGCGTTTGACGGAGCGCCGCATCAACGCGAGCGGCTTCGGTAGCCTGGCGTTTCGCTTCAAGGGGCGCGCGCGGGTTGTCTACGGTCTGTTCCTCGTTACGTTCGTCGGCGTGGTCGCTCTTTTTGCGGTGCTGTTCATGGTGTTTCTGAAGGGCGCTCTCGCATCGATGCATGTCGGCCACTTGTCGGGGGTGGGTGTGGCGCCGTGGCGGGCCGCGCTCGGATCGCTGTTTTTGTTTTATGCGCTGTTCTCGATCGGCACGATGCTGATCCGCGGCTTCTATGTCGCCGCGCTGACGCGCCATGTGATGGGCAATACGTCGCTCGGCTCGCAATTGCATTTCGGCAGCAACGTCAGCGTTGCGCGTCTGCTCGGCTTGCAGTGCGGCAATCTTGCGATCATCGTGTTCACGCTCGGCTGCGGCGCGCCTATCGTGCTGCATCGGCTGATGCGCTTTGCCGCCGACACGCTGCAGGTTTCCGGCTACCTCGACGCGCACATGCTGGGGCAAAGCGCCGTGGCTGCGCCGCTGACCGGCGAGGGCATGCTGAACCTGCTGGATCATGGTGGCGCCTTTTGACCTTGGCCTCGCGTTGAGCGTGCAAGGTTGGGCGGTGGTTTGCACGGTGTGCGGCAACCGATAGGACACGCGACTCATCGAAGGCGCCAGCGCGAAACGCAGTACGCTCAATGAGTTAGCGCAGTCATGCGCAGCTTGTCCACAAGCTTGTTCCCAAAATCTGTGGACAACTGGGGAGACGCGAAGCGGAGAGCTCGCGCGTAAGGCTACCGGGAAGGTACAGCACAAAAGCAAACAGCGGGACTCACCGTCGACCGGTTCATCCCGCTGCTTGTGTATGACGACGTGTGTGACTTGCCGTGCGGCGCGCACGGCAAGCGTGGCAAACGCTTATCGGTCGAGGAACGACTTCAGACGGTCCGCGCGGCTCGGATGCATGAGCTTGCGCATCGCCTTGCTCTCGATCTGACGGATCCGCTCGCGCGTCACGTCGAACTGCTTGCCCACTTCTTCGAGCGTGTGATCCGACTTCGTGTTGATGCCGTAGCGCATGCGCAGCACCTTCGCTTCACGCGGCGACAGGGAATCGAGCGCGTCGTCGATTGCGGCACGCAGGTCGGCCTGCATCGCGGCATCCGCCGGCGACGACACGGCCGCGTCTTCGATCATGTCGCCCAGCGTCGCATCGCCGTCGTCGCCGACCGGCGTTTCGAGCGATACCGGTTGCTTCGCGATCTTCAGAATCCCGCGCACCTTCTCTTCCGACAACTCCATGCGTTCCGCGAGCACCGCCGGATGCGCTTCCTGGCCGGTCTGCTGCAGGATCTCGCGCGAAATGCGGTTCAGCTTGTTGATCGTTTCGATCATGTGCACCGGCACGCGGATCGTGCGGGCCTGATCGGCGAGCGAACGCGTGACGGCCTGGCGGACCCACCACGTCGCATACGTCGAAAACTTCCAGCCACGACGGTATTCGAACTTGTCCACGGCCTTCATCAGACCGATGTTGCCTTCCTGGATCAGGTCGAGGAACAGCATGCCGCGGTTCACGTACTTCTTTGCGATCGAGATCACGAGACGCAGGTTCGCCTCGATCATCTCGCTCTTGGCCTTGCGCATCTTCGATTCGGCCGCAACCATCTGGCGGTTGATCTCTTTCAGATGCTTGAGCGGCAGCGACACCGTCGCCTCGATGTCGATGAGCTTCTGCTGTTCGGACTGGATGGCCGGCAGATGACGCTCGAGCGCCGCACCATAGGTCGACGCGCCGGTGCGCGCGGCACGCTCGGTCCAGCCGAGATCGGCCTCGCTACCCGCGAACGTCTCGATGAACTTCTCGCGCGGCATGCCAGCCTTTGAGACGACGATCTGCAAGATGTTGCGCTCGATCGCGCGCACTTGCGCGACCTGGTGCTGCACGTCGCCGCACAGACGGTCGATCGTGCGTGCGGTGAAGCGGATCTTCGCGAGGTGCTGCTGAATGTCTTCGCGTGCGCGCAGATAGGCCTTCGAGGTGACGTCGCCGCGCGTGTGCGACGCGTTCATCTGGTCGAACAGAATGCCGACCTGGGCGAAGATTTCGAGGCAATCGCTCGTGAGCTGCTTCAGGCGAGCTTCGTCCGCCGCCGACGAATCGGCCGGACCGACGTCGTCGTTGTCTTCATCTTCGCTGTCTTCGTCGGCATCGCTGTCTTCGTCGGCGTCCGCATCGGCACTCGCGACTTCTTCCGCGGCGGCCGTCTCTTCATTCAGACCGTCGACGAGTTCGTCGATGCGCAACTCGCCGTCGGCAACCTGCTGCGCACTTGCGAGGATCGCGGAGATCGCGAGCGGGCATGCTGCGATCGCCTGCACCATTTCGTGCAGGCCGTCTTCGATTCGCTTCGCGATCGCAATTTCGCCTGCGCGGGTGAGCAGCTCAGTCGCGCCCATTTCGCGCATGTACATACGCACGGGGTCGGTGGTGCGGCCGAATTCGGAGTCGACGGTCGACAGCGCGACTTCGGTTTCCTCGTCGGCCTGGTCGTCCGACACCACGGCGGGGGAGTTCGAGTTGAGCAGCAGCGTTTCTGCGTCCGGGGCCTGCTCGTACACTTGCACGCCCATATCGCTGAACGCGCTGACGATGCTGTCGATCGCGGCGGTTGCGGTGAAGTTGTCGGGCAGGTGGTCGTTGATCTGCGCGTGGGTCAGATAGCCTTGCTCTTTACCCAGCTGGATCAGTGCGCGCATCAGGCGCTGGCGTTCTTCGGCTTGTTGCGGCGGCAGCTCGGCTGCCACAGGGATCGCTTTGCCGGCGCCCTTGCCTTTGGCCGAACGGCCGGACGGAACTTTGGCAGTGAAGGCGGCGGTTTCGTGTTGCGAATCTTCGCGATCAAAAGGGTTCACGTAATTTCCTCTAGAGGCTTCGCTATGAGACGCAAGACGCTACCGTCAGGCGTTTCGAGCAGGGCTCAGCATCACCTGATGTGACTCAACGCGGTTGTTGGGCTGTGCTCTGGGGAGCAAAAAAGATGAGCCCGCTCGAAGCGGGCCGATGGACATGCGAAATTTTGCGCGGCTCGCATTATATACGAGCTTGGAGGTTCGCGCTCATGGGTGCACATCAAATCATCGTCGCTGTTGTCGCATGCATGCGTGAGACTGCGCGGGTGCGGAGTCCGTGTGCATGCGCGGGACACGACGTAGATAGGGGCGCATTGGTCCTTGCACAAGGGGGCTTGCCGTTTTCTTATCTATAGGGACCGAATCCTGGCGTGCTGTCCCCAAAAGAAAATTCGCAGAAGGGGCTTGACGGGTTGTCGACCGCTCTCCATAATCTCGCTTCTCTGCTGCAGACGCAGCGACGCAAACGAAGCAGTGCCGGTGGTAGTTCAGGCGCTGCGGGTTGGGCGGATCGATCTTTAAAAACTAACAGCCGATAAGTGTGGGCGCTTGATGCGGAATGCGGCGGCCGATCCGTATGGATCTGCTGCAGGGCAAAAGTATCAGAAGCCTCACACAGTATTAGAGGAAG
>NZ_JBFPKM010000032.1:0-25721 GCF_040948755.1 Paraburkholderia sp. BR13444
AATCACCAGACGGCTCTTCAGGTCTTTGTTCTCTGTCATCAGTGTCAGTGTGCAGGTGTCCACGTGGACACCTAGCTTCTGACCTTCTGCCCCTCGATGGAAGGGCGTCTTTTATTGACCGCTTACGATGAAGCAACGGTCGTGGTCGAGGTCGGTGCGAGCCTGCGGCTGTTCGGCGGCCTGCTCGCACTGTGCCGGGAAGCCAAGGCGGTGATGGCGACCTTGGGATTCACCGCTCGCATCAGCGCTGCGCCTACCGGACAGGGAGCATGGCTGCTGGCGAAATACGGGAACCCTCGGGTTCTGAAACTGGCGTCGCTCGAGCAACGGCTGTCTGCATTGCCGATGGTCGCGGTCCCTGAGGTCCGCCCGTTTGCCGAATGGTTTAACGGCCTGGGTTGCGAGACCATCGCCGACGTACGGCGTCTGCCCCGTGCCGGCCTGCAGCGGCGGTGCGGCGAGCACCTGCTTGATTCGCTTGACCGCGCGTTCGGCACGGCCCCAGAGTTGTTCGACTGGCTGGAGTTGCCGCCAACTTTCTCAGCCCGTATCGAGATGCCCGACCGTCTGGAACATGCGGACGGCGCGGTGTTCGGCGCGCATCGACTTGTCGTGCAACTCTGCGGATGGCTGTGCGCGAAGCAGCTTGCGGTAACAGCGATAAAACTCCTGCTCGAACACGAGCGTGGGCGCGATGCCATCGAACCGACGGCCATCGACATTGCGCTGGGTGAACCGACATGGAGAGAGGACCACCTCATCCGCCTGCTCAAGGAACGGCTGCATCGCATCGAGCTCACTGCGCCGGTTATCGCATTGCGTCTCGATGTATCCAGAGTCGAGGCGGCAGCCCCGCCGTCCGACACGCTCTTTCCGGAACCAGGAGGCTCCAGCGCGGACCATGCGCGGCTGCTTGAACTGCTCGTCGCCCGGCTTGGTGAAGACAACGTCCTTCGGCCCGCGCCGACGGCTGATCACAGGCCTGAGATAGCCAATCGCTGGGTGCCGGTGACGCGGCAACTGAAGCAGGAACCGCTTCCTGAAGGTCTTCCCAGACCAACGTGGATGGTGGACAACCCGGTGCGTCTGCTCATGCGCCAGCACCGCCCGTTTTACGGGTCGCCGTTGCGCATGGTGTCGCCCGGCGAGCGCATTGAAGCTGGCTGGTTCGACGGCGAACTGGTGACACGTGATTATTTCGTTGCGCAGGCGGAAGACCAGAGCTGCTACTGGATATACCGCGAACGTGTCAGCAGCCGCGACGCTGAAGAAGAGCCGCGCTGGTTTCTCCACGGACTGTTCGGCTGATGCGCGATGGACACGACCTTCAATGTCCTGCCGGCCTATGCCGAGCTTTTCTGCCTTTCGAATTTCACTTTTCTGCATGGTGCTTCGCATGCCGAGGAGCTGGTTGAGCGCGCGGCGCAACTCGGTTACTCGGGTCTGGCGATAACGGACGAATGCTCGCTAGCGGGTATCGTGCGCGCGCACGTGGCAGCGAAGGAGGCGAAGCTTCCGCTCGTCATCGGCTCGTACTTCCGGCTCGTCAATGCCGACGGTTCAACGGCGTTCGGTCTTATCCTTCTTGCCCAGAACCGCGAGGGATACGGGAACCTCTCCGAGCTGATTACGCTCGCCCGCACGCGTGCACCGAAAGGCCAGTACCGGTTGACGCCGCAGGACCTGTCGAGACCTGACCGGGAATGCAGCCATCTGCGCGGCGTGCCCGACTGCCTCGCGATACTGGTGCCCGACTTTCCGGCGAAGGAGGATGTCCTGGACGCGCAGCTTGAATGGCTCGATCAGACATTTCCGGGGCGTGCGTGGTGCGGGCTGGTGCTGCACCAGCGGGCGATGGATGACATCCACCGCGGCGCCGTTGAATACGTTGCCGACAGGCACGGCATACCGGTCGTCGCGCTGGGTCATGTGGTGATGCACGTGCGCTCGCGCAAGCCATTGCAGGACACGTTGACGGCCATTCGTATCGGCAGGCCGGTGCACGAATGCGGGTACGACCTGGCGCCAAACGCGGAGCAGCATCTACGCTCCCGGCTGCGACTCGCCAATCTTTATCCGGAGTACGCGCTCAGCGAAACAACCAACATCCTCGCACATTGCACCTTCTCACTCGACGAGCTTCGGTACGAATATCCCGACGAACTCGTACCACCCGGATTGACGCCTGCGGCCTACCTGCGACAGGAGACGTACATCGGTGCGCAGCGACGCTTCCCTTCGGGTATTCCGCACAACGTTCAGGAGCAGATTGAGCATGAGCTGGATCTCATAGCTGACCTGCAGTACGAGCCGTACTTTCTCACCGTCTACGACATCGTGCGTTTTGCTCGCAGCCAGCTCATCCTGTGTCAGGGGCGTGGCTCAGCGGCCAATTCCGCGGTCTGCTATTGCCTGGGCGTAACAGAGGTGGACCCTGCGCGAGGAAACATGCTGTTCGAGCGTTTCATCAGCAGGGAGCGCGGTGAACCGCCGGACATTGACGTTGACTTTGAGCACCAGCGTCGCGAAGAAGTCATCCAGTACATCTACCGGAAGTACGGTCGCGACCGCGCGGCAATCGCCGCCGCCGTGTCGACCTACCGACCTCGCGGCGCTCTTCGCGAAACCGGCAAGGCGTTGGGCGTCGACCCACAGATTGTCGATGCGGTGGCGAAGAGTCATCATTGGTTTGATGGCAAACGGGACCTCCTCAAACGTTTTGCGGAGTCTGGCCTGAATGTGGAGACGCCGCTGATTCAGGTTTGGGCATCGCTTGCGTCGCAACTCCTCGGTTTCCCGCGCCACCTGTCCCAGCACTCCGGTGGATTTGTCATCAGCAGCGGCAAACTGACGCGCCTGGTGCCCGTTGAAAATGCTGCGATGGCGGACAGGTCGGTCATCGAGTGGGACAAGGATGACCTCGAATCGCTGGGCCTGCTGAAGATTGATGTCCTGGCATTGGGCATGCTGTCGGCCATCCGCCGTACGCTCGACCTCGTGTCGGAGCAGCGCGGCGAGCGGTTCGAGATGCAGGACATCCCCGCAGAGGACCCGGAAACGTACGACATGATTTCGCGTGCCGACACCGTGGGCGTATTCCAGATCGAGTCGCGCGCGCAGATGTCGATGCTGCCTCGACTGAAGCCACGCACGTTCTATGACCTGGTTATCGAAGTCGCCATCGTACGCCCAGGACCTATTCAGGGTGGTGCCGTCCATCCGTATCTGCAACGCCGGCAGGGATTCGAGCCAGTGACCTATCCTAGCGCAGCCCTTGAGACGGCATTGGGTCGCACGCTCGGAGTGCCTATTTTTCAGGAACAGGTGATGCAGGTGGCCATTCTGGCCGCCGGCTTCAGCGCCGGAGAAGCGGACCAGTTGCGAAGGGCAATGGCAGCCTGGAAGCGCAAGGGTGGCCTGGATAAATACTACGACCGCATCGTCAACGGCATGCTCGAGCGAGGGTACGACAGGACATTCGCGGATGGCATCTTCCAGCAGATTCTCGGCTTCGGCGAGTATGGTTTTCCTGAAAGCCATGCTGCCAGCTTCGCACTGCTGGTGTATGCAAGCAGCTGGCTGAAGTGCCATGAGCCGGAAGGGTTTCTCGCGGCGATGCTGAATTCGCAGCCGATGGGTTTCTATTCGCCTTCACAACTCGTGCAGGATGCGAAGCGACACGGAGTCCAGGTCCTGCCGGTCGATGTCACGATAAGTGGCTGGGACTCAACGCTTGAACATGTGGAGGGCGCTGCGAAGCCTGCCGTCAGGCTTGGTCTGTCGCTGCTGCGAGGCATGCGCGATGGCGCCGCCGAACGCATCGAGAACGCGCGAGCCGTGCGGCCGTTCGCAACTGTCGCCGACCTGGCCCGCCGCGCCCAACTGGACCGTCATGACCTGCAGGTGCTTGCCGCGGCGAACGCGCTGTCATCGCTTGCCGGCAATCGGCGCGAAGCGCTCTGGCAGTCGGTCGCCGCCGTGCCCGACAAGGATATGCTTTCGGTCGCGACAGTGGAAGACGAAACACCGGGACTGGGTGCACCTTCCGAAGCGGAGGATATCGTGGGTGACTACCGATCGATGGGGCTGACGCTCGGGAGACATCCGCTGGAATTGCTGCGTCCACAGTTGCTTGCCAACAAACTGATGCCGGCCTCAACGCTGCAGACTTACCGCAACGGCCAGCTGGCCCGCGCCTGTGGCATCGTCACCGTGCGCCAACGGCCAGAGACTGCAAAGGGCGTTATTTTTATGACTATCGAAGATGAGACGGGCAATGTGAACGTCGTTATCTGGCCCAAAGTGCTTGAACAGCAGCGCAAGGAAGTTCTGGGCGCATCTTTGCTCGGGGTGCTTGGCGTATGGCAGCGCGAGGGTGAGGTACGGCACCTCGTGGCCCAGCGCCTCATCGATATGTCGCATCTGCTTGGCGGGCTGACGGCGGCGAGCCGGAATTTCTGCTGACCCGACAGGGTGTTTGGAACCGCAGCTTCTTTCTCCAGCAAGCTCTCTGCGCTCGCCTCGATCCGGAGTATGCGTATCATGGGAGCAGGAAACGGAGGTGCCTATGTGCTACTCGGCTCAGATTCAGGCGGACTATCGGCGATTCGAAAGAATGTTCGGTGCCATCATCAGCATCAAGGAGTTCGCGCAGCTTTTCTTCGAGCGTGCGGAGGGCAGCAAGGCAAAGATTCCGAAAGCCATGGAGGATGCGTTCCTGAATCCAACGTTCGACGACGAGCGCGAAATCAAGGCGCTCATCGAAAAATACAACGCGGAACAGACGTCGAAGCTTGAGCAGGACCTTTTCAGGCAGCGCAAGCGACTGGCCGACGCCGAACGCACGCTTCAGACGAAGGTCACCAAGGCGGCCACTGAAAGTCAGCGAATCGCCACCGACAAAATAGCGTGGACCCTCGGCAAGCTCGACGACATCCAGCGGACTGAACTTAAGCCGCGAGACTCGCGTATTTTTCCAGGGCACTACGCCCCAGTAATGGTAGTGGAGAATGGGCAGCGCGTTATTAAACCGATGCGCTACCAGTGCCGCATTGCAGGCAAGCCAGCGTCATACGACGTGAAATACCCCGGCACGTACAACGCTCGACGCGACAATCTCGAAGGCTTCTGGCGGCCCCTGTTTGGTCACTCACACGGCATCCTTGTTGTCAGCAACTTTTACGAGAATGTCCCCAAAAGCAGGACGGAAGGTCGCGCCCTCGCGGAAGGTGAGAAAGACGAGAACGTTGTCCTTCAGTTCATTCCTAATCCGCCTCACGACATGCTGGTTGCGTGCCTGTGGTCGCGCTGGACAGCACCTGGCGAACCGGACCTCCTGTCTTTTGCCGCCATCACTGATGAACCTCCGCCAGAAGTGGCGGCTGCTGGTCACGACAGGTGCATTATTCCCATCAAACCTGAAAACCTTGACGCATGGCTCAGTCCGGACACGTCCGATCTGGCCGCGCTGTATGCGATTCTTGATGACAGAGACCGACCGTTCTATGAGCACCGGCTCGCGGCATAACGATGTGAACCATGTCGAACCGGTACCTGCTCGATAAAAACGGCTACCAGTACCATTGCGGCATTGAGTAAGTACCGCAGCGTACCAGGCATCGAATAGCAGACATCGAATGGACATTTTCTACTACTGGCAGAAGCTCGAGCAGAACCTCAGGAACGGCCAGGTCGGCTACTTTGGCTCCCACAATAAGAAAGTCATTCAACTCGCAGAGCGGTTGCCAAAGCGCATTTGGGTCTTCAAAACCCCGAAGGGGATGAAAGGGTCTATACAGTTGGTCGGCTCGCTGCTTGTGAGTGATGAGCCACGCGTAGCTGTGGCTACCGACTACCCCAATGTCATTTACTACGACCCGTTCTCGCCTGAGTCCGTAATGTTCACGGACTCGGGTACGCAAGAGCGCATCCAGGAGGTCTCTGCCTATTTCCAGTATCGCTTCCACGCTGCGTTCAGTGCCAATTTCAATGGCGATACCGGGGTGCAAGCTATGGAATCGAATGTCGTCCGCGGGCTTGAAGCGCTGGTTTCTGACTGGAGCACATGCCAGATGCTCGAGCGCGTCAAGGACCGCCCAAAGGTTCAGCCCATCAATCCGTTTGCGAAACAATCAACTTGACGTCACGGTCGGTCCTCGTTGACTGCTGTCGTCTTTGCCGCTTCCCCCCGCGAGTGACTCTCGTAGCGCTACTGGAATGAGTGCCGGCCTGATGGCCGTCGTCATCCTTGCGATTGCATGCGGTGCATTTGTTATCCGCCGAACCAGGAGCGTTCGACGCAACGGGGAACCAACAAAAGATGTCCGAGGTAAGGACTAACACAGAGATGCATTCGCTAAAACGCAGCATCGCGTTGCAATGCCCAGCAGATTGCCGTCGAAGTCAATGCTCTAGCCTTTTCCCACCTGACCATGGCATAGTGCGACCACATTCGTAAGGAGGCCACTTGATGGCAACGACTTTGGAAGCAATTCAGGCGAAGATGAAAAAGCTGCAGGCACAAGCGGACGCTCTGGCGACAAGGGAAACCGCGAAGGTTTTGAAGGTTATCCGCGAGCTGATGGAGAAACACGGGTTGACCGCTGCGGATATCGATGGTCATGCTGGAGGCAAGCAGCGCGCGACGAAGGGCAGCGCGAAGCCTGTTGGCAAGAAGAGCGTCACCGCCGCGAAGTACCGTAACCCAAAAACCGGCGCGACCTGGACGGGACATGGCCGCGCACCCAGCTGGATTGCGACGGCGAAGAGTCGCGATAAGTTTTTGGTAGACGGCGGAACGATGACGATAATGCCGACCACTGCTACCAAGGCGAAGACTGTGGTCAAGAAGACCTCAAAGACGATTGCCCAGCGCATTGGCAAGGGCCAGCCGAAGGGTCCGCAGCCGGCGCTTTACCGTGACCCCAAGAGCGGGGCAACGTGGAGTGGCCGTGGGCGCGCGCCGGCGTGGCTGGCATCGGTCAAGGACCGGTCGAAGTTCTTGATTGCGGGCGGCAGCACGGTGGCCGACGCGAAACCGGCGGTCACGAAGGCTATTTCGAAGAAGGCACCGACGGCGAAGAAAACTGCCACCAGGAAGGCCGAGAGCGCGAAGGTGCCAGCTAAGAAGGCGCCGACAAAAAAAGCGCCACGCCAGAGCATAACCATGCCCGCTCCGGTGGTCACAGTCGAGTCTGACGCCGAGTTGATGGCCTAAACCTAAACGTAGTTGTCAGGTGCCCGGGGGACCAGCGATTTACTGGTTCCGCCGGGTGCACCAAGTCGACGACGTTTTATTGTGCCCTCGCCGCCTGACGTTGCGCGGCTTGCTGTTGAGCGTGCTGCTTCGCGAGGTGCCTGCCGACCATGCAGCCGCCGACCGCACCAACGACAGCGTGGTGCCCTGCGTAATGCCCAGCGACCCCGCCTACCACCGCGCCCTTGAGGCAGCCTGCGGCGTTTGCCGTGCCTGCCGTTGCGAGGGCCAGCGTAGTTGCAATGAGGGCGATTCTTATCGGGCCAGCTTTCATTCGAAGGTACTCCGAGCTTGAATTTTTCGGATGTGGCGCCTTATTGTGTGGTTTCAATACCCGCGCCAGTCACGACGCTCGCGCCACTCGTGCTCGCGCCATTCTTGGCGGCGCGATTCACGTTCACGCCACTCGCGACGTTCGCGCCATTCGCGGGCTCGCCAGTCGTCACCGCCGTACGCGACGGCGACCGGTGCGGGAGCATACACGGCGGGAGCTGGCGGTGCGTAGACTGGCTCTGCCGGCGCATATACGGCTCCGGGGACGCCCAATCCGATGGCGACGTCTACTTGCGCCGATGCTGCAGTTGATGCAGCCAGAACCGCCAGACCAAGTGCTGCGCCAAGAATCTTCTTGTTCATCTTCGCTACTCCTCGCACATTGAGTGCAATGTCAGTGACTACCGCTCGGAGTGTAAGGGGCGATGTCGGACACATGTGAAACGGAGGCGCGAGATTGGTAACACAGCATTACTAACGGCGGCGTAACGCGAACGCTGTGAGGAACTGCACTTGTGCCGTGTGTTAGTTGAACTCCTAGAACCCAAAGCTCAGGGACCCCGTCGAAGAGTTATCGCTCTTTGGAACGCGCCGCATCATCCAAGATGGATTGGCCAGCGCGGGGACTACCCAGTGGATGGTAGTGCGGAGGAATCGTCGTTCTACGATAACGCATGCTAATCGACTTCAGCAGACCAGGCCTCCAGTTCGGTCAAGTTCGCGACGTAGCTGCCGATATTCAGAGCGCCGTCTCTGCATTCAAACAGGAAAAATGAAATGCGCACACTGCTTTCTTTTGGCGTCGCCGTCGCGGCGCTGGTCGTTCTTCCGGGTTGTTCGACAACTCATAATGTCACCGCTGGCCCTCAAGTGAAGAACTCACCGATGACATCAGCATGCTTTACCGCCCACGGTGGCAGGTCCGCCGACATGGATGCAGCAATTCAACGCAACCTGGAAAATCATGGTGTATCGGTATCGGTTGCACCTGCGTGCGACAAAGCGGACATGAACGTCACCTACACCGACAGTTGGTACTGGGATATCGTCATGTATCTGCGCGCTATGGACATTCGCTTCTACAAGGCGCCGAGCGGTGGTCTTATCGCATCCGGGCACTGGAAGAATTCCGTGTTACATCAGTTTCCGAACGCCGACGGCGTGGTTCAGGATTTGATGGACGAGATGTTCAAGCAGACCGGCGAGCCAAGTGCGGTCAGGACAAAAGCAGCTTCGAATTAGTCACCGCGCGGAACGAGCAGGCTGCGTGTGGCCTCCCAGCCGCTGCAGCCTACTAGTGGAACGCTCATGAATCAGTCCTTGTTCGAGCGCACGGTCTGGGCCAATCTACGATAAGGTCTGTGGTCTATGCGTTGTGCATAAAGCCAACGTCCCTGAGATCGTTTGCGTTTGTCGTGATGCTCGCAATCGTTTGCCATCCGCTTCCATTCGATTTTCTGATCTCAGTCCGCCAGCATTTAGCGCGTTTGAAGCTCAGGCTTCTCGTCGATGACTTTGTGAATATTTGGCGCGCACTATCACTCTCCGTTATGGCATTGTGAGATTATGTGGCGGGGCGCGACCGTCGCGGTAAGGGCATACCTTCATTCCTCAAAAAGCCTGTATTCTCGCTGCCTTTTCGGCGGATGGAACGTGGTAGGTCGTCGTCAAAATCAAATCGAGAGAAGACGTGCAAGCGGAAGTTTGGGGGCCAGATGAACGAAACAATTGTCGAGCCGGCAGACGCGCCGGAGGAGCCGCGTTGCGTGCAGATTAAGGCCACGCTCGCTAGCAAGATAAATCTGGCCGACTTCCAGAACGCCATCCCGGTTGTCCATGAGCTTTCGCTCGCCAATGAGACCGCCGATGACATCAAGGAGTTGCGCCTTACTGCGTCTTCCGAGCCGTCATTCTTCAAGCCCAAGACCTGGCACCTGGACCACGTCGTCGCCGGAAAAGATATACGTATCAGTGAGCTCGACCTTTCGCTCGACGGCGCGCTTCTTGGTCGTCTGACGGAGTCAGAAAAGGCACTGATAACGTTCAAGCTTACGGCCGGGCTCGCCGAACCTGTCGAGCTCGCGTCATTCGAATCTACCGTCGAGTTGTTGCCGCGCAATCAATGGGGCGGCCTATCGGCTTTACCCGATATGGTTGCAGCATTCGTCCAGCCGAACGAACCAGCAGTCGAGCGAGTTTTGAAGAAGGCCGCCGACGTCCTTCACAAAGCTGGCAAATCGGGTGCCATTAACGGTTATCAGGAGGGTGCCCGCCGCGCCTGGGAGTTGGCATCCGCTATCTGGAATGCGATTGGGTCGATGGGCATCGACTATTCGCTGCCGCCTGCAAGCTTCGAACAGGCCGGCCAGAAGGTTCGTAGCCCAAGCCAGATTGCCGATTCGGGCCTTGGAACCTGTCTCGACCTTGCTTTGTTTATGTGTGCGGCACTTGAACAGGCCGGTCTCAACGCTGTGCTGGTCTTTACGGAGGGGCATGCCTTTCCGGGCGTGTGGCTGAAAGGAGAAGAGTTCTCAACATCGGTCGTCGACGATGTCACGGCACTTCGCAAGCGCGTGAAATTGAAGGAAATGGTGTTGTTTGAGTCGACAATGCTCACGCACCGCCCCTATCCCGCCTTCAGCTTCGCCATCGCCAATGGCGAAGAACAGATTTCCGAAGAAAAGGACCATAAATTTCAGCTGGCCGTCGACATCCGGCGTGCTCGACTGCAGCGCATCAAGCCGCTCGCTAGCGAGCAGGCGATTGAACGCGGGACGGTCGGAACCGAAGCAACGAACATTGAGAGAGAACTTGAAGTCGCACCGCAATTGCCGGAGGAACTGGAAGGTCCTGCGGATGATAGGGCTGTCGAACGTCCAGAGGATCGGCTTACTCGTTGGCAGCGGAAACTTCTTGACCTGTCACTTCGAAACAATCTGCTCAGTTTCAAGGCAGGAAAAAAATCACTGAAGCTTGACGCGCCGGACCCCGGGCAGCTTGAGGATCTTTTGGCGGAGGGCCACGCCATCAAGTTGCTTACGCGTCCCGACCTGATGGACGGCAACGACCCTCGCAGTCAGGCTATTCACGAAGCCCGTGAGCGGGAAAACATTCGTCGTTCACATGCGCTCGATGCGCTGAAGCGAAAAGAAGTGTTCGTCGGACTGTCGCAGGACGAGATGGACACTCGGCTTGTCGAGCTTTTCCGGACTTCGCGTACAAACCTGCAGGAGGGCGGCTCTAATACCTTGTATCTTGCGTTGGGCTTTCTATCCTGGACACGCGACGCGAAAGATGACAAGAAGTACCGGGCGCCGCTCATCCTTGTGCCGGTATCGCTCGAGCGTCGTAGCGCTCGCTCCGGGTTTAGCTTGACGCTACACGATGACGAGCCGCGTTTCAACCCGACGCTTATCGAGATGCTGCGTCAGGATTTCGAACTGGAGCTGGGCATCCAGGATACAGAGCTAGCAAAAGACGATTCTGGTCTTGATGTGACGGGTATTTGGAAGACTGTGTCCAGCGCCATCAAGGACATCAAGGGATGGGAAGTCGTTGAAGACGTCGTCCTCGCAACCTTCTCGTTCGCGAAATACTTGATGTGGAAGGATTTGACCGAGCGAACCGAGCAGCTTAAGCAGAACGCGGTTGTACGACACCTCATCGAAACGCCGCGAGATTCCTATGAGAGCACGATTGAGTTTCCGGACGCCAGAAAACTCGACGTCGAGCTCCCCGTAAAGAGCACCTTCTGCCCGTTGCCGGCCGACTCGTCGCAGCTTTCAGCGGTGGTGGCAGGAAGCAAGGGGAAGGACTTCGTTCTGATTGGGCCTCCGGGAACCGGGAAGAGTCAGACCATCTCGAACCTCATCGCTCAGTGTCTGGCGGAAAAAAAGCGCGTGCTCTTCGTCTCAGAAAAGATGGCGGCGCTTGATGTTGTGTATCGACGCCTTGCCGATGTAGGTCTTGGCAATTTCTGCCTGGAATTGCACTCGAGCAAAGCTCGAAAGACAGATGTGCTTGAACAGCTCCGTAATTCGTGGGATTCGGCGGCAGCGTTGGCACCGGACGAATGGGATGCTGAAGCCGCACGCCTGGAGGGCTTGCGGAACCAACTGAATGGATATGTCGAACGCCTGCATGTTCGATATCCAAATGGACTAAGCGTATATGAGGCAATCGGGCGCGTTGTCGCAGGACATGACTTGCCGGCCCTGCGGCTCTCCTGGCCATCTGCCAGGGTTCACGATTCGGTCGCGATGCGAACGCTGCGCGAGACGGCTGAGTTGCTGGACGTCCACGCAAAAGTGATGGGGGAGGGGCAGTTAACTTCCGGCCCGCTCGCTCACATTGTTCAATGTGAATGGTCCCCGCTGTGGCAGGCCGCGCTTCTTGAATCGGCTCAAGCCATTGGCTCGGCTGTCGCCCGCTTCGATGCGGCAGCTGAACAGTTGCGTGCGGCCGTCGGTTTGCCACATCTTCCTCTCGACCCACGTGTTCGAGAAGGATTGTGGCTCTTGTCCGTGACGCTGCCAGACGCTTCCGGTCACGACTGGCAATTTGTTCTGCGCCCGGATGCGAAAACAATCGCCGACAACCTGCGCGTCGCAAAACCGCTCGTGGAGCGCCATCGCGAACTGCACGCGTCGCTCTCGGCGCCGCGGGGTAATCAGGTCCTCGAGGATTTACGGCTGGGTATTGACCAGCTCTCACGCTATCACGAACTTCAGTCGCGGCTTTCCCATCCGTGGAATGAGTCTTTGCGTTCGCGTCTTTCGGCTGGCATCGAACTGCTGAGAAAACGCCAGGACCTGCTTGGCCAGTTGTCGCTCAAATACAGAGAGGGTATTTCGGCGCCAACGGTGCAGCAGCTCCAACGCGATTGGCGTGAGCTGCAGGAGTCATCCTGGCCAATGAGCATGATGCGTCGCCGCTCGCTGACCAAAAAGCTTGTGGAACTGTCGACCGGTGGAGGCGAGCCGGATATCGGCAACGACATCGAACGCCTAGTCCAGATTGACGCTCTTCAGGACGAAATCAAAGCTCTTGATGACCTGTCGTTGCCGACATCGAACGCCTGGCAGGGTCTCAAAACTGAGCTCGACATTGCACGGGCATCCCTCGGCTTCCAGTCTGCTCTCGAACAGGTTCGTGTGCGCGCAGCCTGGGAAGACATTGGTCTTGACCCGGTAAGCCGGGGCCAGTGTGGCGACACCGCACGTGAAGACCTCGTCCGCATGCGCGAGCTTCGCCAGATTGACCAGGTAATCAATCGCCTGTCTGGACTCGAAGCTGAGACGGATGCGGTTTGGTCTGGATACAAAACGGATTTGGCTGTCGCGAAGACATACGTCGTTTTTCAGGGCGCGCTTGCAGCAGCAGTGGCTCGCAGCCACTGGCAGGATGACGGCTTCGGCGTTATCGAACGAGGCAGTGCGGGTGCTGTCGCGGCGGGCGACCTGAAGAAGATGCGCGAACTGGTCGCCCTTGCTGCTCGTCTCAATGAGGTCGACGACCTCTCCGCAAAGACCGGCGGACTCTGGAACGGATTGCAGACAAAACTGGAGGGCATCGAACCAGTTCTGGGCTTCTTCGAAGCACTCTCGGGAGCGCTGGCATCATTGGCAAGTTCGCCTGAAGTACTGTCAGCAGTAAAGAGCCCGATTTCCTTGCTGCTCGGCGATAGCAATGTCCTGCTTGAGCCAACGGGAGCGATTGTGGGTGCGGGGCGTATCTATGCCGAGGCACTTCAGGCGTTTAACCAGGCAGTCGCGCAATTCACCGTCGCAAGCGGCTTGCAAGGGTCTGATAACTCGACGCTTGGAGTGCTTCTTCCTACGGAGCTGGCTGCACGCGCAAGCGACGTTCTTGCCACCTCGAATCGGCTGAATGCATGGTGTGCGTGGCGGAAAACTCGCGCGGCGGCTCTCGCGGTAGGACTCGCTCCTGTCGTGACCGGTGTCGAACAGGGCGCAATTCAGCTTGGACGAGTGAAAGAAGCTTTTGAGACGGACTACTGTCGTTGGTGGTTGAACGCGGTGGTGGACGTCGACGACGTCTTGCGCACATTTGTTTCTGCAGAGCACGAGAAACGCATTCGCGATTTCCGAGAGCTCGACGAACGATTCATCAGCCTTACCCAAGCGTGGGTGCGAGCGCAGTTGTCGGCAGGGCATCCTTCGCCAGACCGTGTCTCGCGAGGCTCCGAGTGGGGCCTGCTGCGTTACGAGATGCAAAAGAAGACTCGCCACCTGCCTCTCCGGGAACTGATGTCTCAAGCTTCTAGCGCCGTGATGCGCCTGACGCCGTGCCTTCTCATGAGCCCGCTATCGATTGCGCAATATCTGCCGGCCGAAACACAAAACTTTGATGTCGTCATCTTCGACGAGGCATCACAGATTCCAGTATGGGACGCTATTGGCGCAATGGCGCGTGCGAAGCAGGTCATCATGGTTGGTGACCCCAAACAGCTGCCGCCGACAAGCTTCTTTGACCGCGCGGAGTCAGACATTGACGACACAGACGTCGAAACCGAGCTTGAGAGCATTCTCGAGGAGTGCATCGGTGCCAATCTGCCGACCATGAAGCTTTCATGGCACTACCGCAGCCGCCATGAAAGCCTGATTGCATTCTCGAATCATCGTTACTACGACGGGGACTTGGTGACATTCCCGAGCCCGGTCACAAACGACCGTGCTGTCAGCTTGAACCACGTCGCGAACGGGCAGTACGAACGTGGTGGTGCGCGAACAAACAAGCCGGAGGCAAAGGCCCTAGTTGCCGACCTCGTTGGACGGATGAAGACACCGGGATTCCGCGATAGCGGGTTGACCATCGGCGTAGTCACCTTCAACAGTGAGCAACAATCGCTTATCGAAGACCTTTTGGACGAGGAGCGGCGTAAAGACCCGTCCATCGAGCCGTATTTCCTCGAGACACAGCTGGAACCGGTCTTCGTCAAGAACCTGGAAAGTGTGCAGGGTGATGAACGCGACATTATGTATTTCTCCATCACCTACGGTCCGGGTATCGACGGCACCATGCCAATGAACTTCGGCCCGATGAACCAGCAAGGCGGGGAGCGTCGACTGAACGTTGCCGTCACCCGTGCTCGCCAGGAGCTTCGCGTGTTCGGTAGCTTCCGCCCCGAACAGATGGACCTGTCGAGAACGCAGGCTCTGGGAGTACGCGACCTGAAGCATTTCCTGGAGTTTGCCGACCGTGGCGCGCGTGCTTTAGGCGAGGCTGTCTCAGGTAGTGTTGGCGACTTCGAAAGCCCGTTCGAAAAGGCTGTATCGCACGCGCTTACCGAAAAAGGATGGACCCTGCATCCACAGGTGGGTGTTTCGGCTTTCCGGATTGACTTGGGCGTGGTGGACCCCGACGCTCCTGGACGATACCTCGCTGGCGTCGAGTGTGATGGTGCCACCTACCATCGTTCGGCTACAGCGCGTGACCGGGACAAGTTGCGGGAGCTGGTGCTGCGAGGTCTTGGCTGGGAAATCCTGAGAATCTGGTCAACTGACTGGTGGATTGATATGCCTGGCACTGTCGCAAAGATTCATGAGCAACTTGACGAGCTGCTTGTGGAACAACGGGCTGTCCGGGCTAAAACTGCTGAAGACGCCAGCGGCCTTGCTCGAAAGGTCATCGCAGACGCGATGGCGACCTCTGATGCAGAATCGACGCGTTCTTCGCAGAACAATGTCAAAGGCTCGAATACATCCGTAGAAAACGCTGATGCAATCATTGCGTCGCCCATGACGTACGCGAGAAACGCCTCGGTTGCTTCCAACAATGATGCGGTGGACACAAGATTCATCGAAGTGGACCTGACGGTGACCGGTCATGAGGTTGACGCCGAAGCGTTTTTCGATATGGCGTACAACCCACGATTACTCAGCATGATTGAGCACGTGGTGAGCGTCGAGGGTCCGGTACGTGATGAGGTTCTCGCGCGCCGCATTGCCCGCGTTCACGGATGGGTGCGCACAGGTGCACGAATCCAGGAACGGGTCGTTCGCCTGGCGTTGCAGCATTACAGAAGTGAGGCTGAAGACGTCGGTACGTTCTTCTGGCCTAAAGGCGGAAACCCGTCCGACGTAGTCCGGTTTCGGCGTCCCGTCGACGGTACGGCGCGTTCGGTGGATGAGATTTCATTAACCGAGTTGCGGGCGCTCGCGTCCGAGATGCGAGAGGCGGGACATGACGAGGATTCGGGTGTGTTGGCCATGGCCCGTGAAATCGGCCTTCGGAAACTCAGCGCGATAAGCAGGACCAGGTTGGAGCGTGCTTGGTCGAATCCTGGGACTTAAAAAGCGCTTAGGGTTCATCGAGGCACTTGAGTTTTGATGTATCGAACCCGAAAGCTAGGAGTCGGTTCGTTGGCGCCAGTTGCACATTGAAAGACGGCAAAGTATGAAAGAACGATGCGAACAGTGTGGCTGCATTCCGCACGCGCCGCGACGTAGATGCTCAAAGTGCGGCAAGCTTGTCTGTGTCAGCAAATGCTGGTCAAGGAACTCGAAGACCTGCAACACGTGCGCTCCTGCGCAGTCGAACGCCTTTGCGAAAGGAAAAGTCGCGGACGATGAAAGCGGCATTCCCCGTTGCAAGATTTGCAGAACGACCCTGAAGGTAATGGAAAGTCGATGTCCCTCGTGTTTCTGGCTTGTTAGTTAGGCCCTGTGCCCCTGAACCGTTGCGTCATCGGCAGGTTGTGTTCAGGCGGGTAACCGAATAGGCGATATCTCAATATGAACATGCTATTGATTATTCTCTGGCTGGTCGGCGCGAGCACATTTTTGGCGGGTGTCGGAGGGTTTGTGGATGGCCGGAAGGTAGACCGTCGATTCAAGACGGGTTACAAGAACAACGCCCCGGACACACGAAACTTTCGTCAAGCTAGGAAGCGAGTCATGTGGGGTGTCGGAATCTGCATTGTTGCGATGGTGGTCGGCACTCTATCTTCTTCTAACGAACACCAGCAACGGGACGATACGGCGACCGCGTCCGTGCCGGCTTCTTCAACCATCATTACGTCTGCTGCAGCTAGCGCAGAATCAGCGTCAGCCACCCTTCTCGCAATTCCGGCTTCGGATGAAACCAATGCGTCTGACGCATCTGTGAGTTTGAGTTCGAATGAGCAAGTGGTGCAATCCGCCGCCGTTTCTGCTCCATCCGTGCCTGTCGATGTTAGCGCTGCTGCTGAGTCGGCACCCGCCATTGTGAATAGCTGGTCGCAAACTGCGTGCCACGACGACGGAACGTTCCTTGGCAACAACATCTGCAAAAGTCCCGCTCTCGCGACGATTTACCAGAGAGAGCTGGAGGAATACGAGGCCGCGCAAAGTCGAATTGGCGGTGCCGACGTAGGAGTGCGTACGGAGCAGGAGCGGTGGCTCGCACAAGTTGCACAGGACTGTTCTGATATGCAGTGCTTGACTACCGCCTTCGACAAGAGGATTGCGGATTTGAGTTCCCGTTACCACGGGGGCTAGTCGTACACAAGACGGCCTAGACGCTATCTACTGGGGAAACGGTATGGACCTGCTCGTAGGCTCTGCAATATTGGTAGTGGGTTTGATTGTCGGCGCCGTGATTGCTTGGATACTGACGCGCGGTCGGGATGGCTTGCGAGTGCAGGCGGCCGTCTCGCAGGCACAATCCGCGTCACAGGTCCAGGTCACGCAGCTTGAAGAACGGCTACGAGCAACAACCGAGGAACTTCGTGCCGCGCGCGATGCGCTGGAGCAACATGAACGCCAGTCAGGCAGTATGCGCGAAGAACTGGACAAGGTGCGTGGCGAACAGGCACGGCTCACGGAGCGGTCGTCCCGAGTTCCCGCGTTGGAAGAGGAAATCCAGAATCTTCGGGAGGAAGTTCGCAGCAGCGTAGAGCAGTTGAGGCAGGTTTCCGCTAGTGAGGCACAAAAGCAGCAATTGGTGGCGTCGCTCACCGAACAGACGAAACAGCTTGAGGACGATTCAAGGGTGCTGGCGCACAAGCTTGAGACCACGGCGACGACCCTCAAAGATGTGAACGAACGCAAGGCAGCGCTGGAAGAGCAAGCGACGCGCATCCCCGAGCTTGAGGGGAAAATTGCAGCCACGCTGGCACTGCTCTCCAGCGTTGACAACCAATTGACGGAGTTGCGCGAATCTAGTGGCCGCCAAAATGGGAAACTGTTGGCAGAGCTGGAAGCGGAACGGCAGGCCGCAGCACTAATTCGAGACGAACTCGTCGGAGTGAAAGGTTCACGAGCCACCGCGGAAGGTGAGCTCGCACGTCTTACCGACGAGTTGACTGAGCTTCGGACGCGCACCGAGGCGGAACGGCAGAACGCTGAGGAGAAGCTGAATCTGCTACTGCAGGCAAAAGAGACACTCAGCGACCAGTTCAAGAACCTCGCCACAGAAATTCTGGAGGAGAAGTCGAAACGGTTTGCGGAGCAAAACCAGACCAATCTCGGGTTGTTGCTCGAGCCGTTGAAAACACGGCTGAGCGAATTCCAAGGGAAGGTTGAAGAAGTGTACGTGCAGGAAGCGAAGGACAGGTCGGCTCTGTCCACTCAGGTTCGTCAACTGGTGGAGCTGAATCAAGCGCTCAGTCAGGATGCAAAAAACCTGACGGTAGCGCTGAAGGGGTCCACCAAAACACAAGGCAACTGGGGCGAGCTGATTCTTGAACGGGTACTTGAGGCGTCGGGCCTGCGAAAGGGCGATGAGTACCACGTCCAGGACAGTCAGGTGCGGGAGGATGGCACTCGCGCGCAGCCCGATGTGGTGATTAACCTTCCTGAGGAACGAAAACTCGTCGTGGACTCGAAGGTATCGTTGCTTGCCTATGAAAGGTACGCGTCCGCCGAGTCCGACGAGGAAAGAGTCGTCACGCTCCGGCAACATGTCGAATCGATTCGAAACCACATCAAATCGCTTTCCGACAAGCAATATCAAGCTCTGTACGGCAAGTCTCTCGACTTTGTTCTTGCGTTCGTACCCATCGAACCCGCGTTCATGTTAGCTGTAACGAACGATAACGAGTTGTTTATGGACGCATGGCGCCGCAACGTGCTGCTGGTGAGCCCGTCAACTCTGCTTTTCGTCGTACGCACCGTTGCGCATCTTTGGCGACAGGAAGCTCAAAGCCGAAATGCACAGGATATCGCTCGACGCGGAGCAGAACTGTATGACAAGCTTTGTGGATTCGTTGAAGACCTGCAACTTGTTGGGTCCCGACTCGGGCAGGCGCAAAAGGCTTACGATTCCGCGCATAACAAACTGGCAATCGGGAAGGGAAACGTTATAAGACAAGCGGAAATGCTGCGCGACTTGGGAGTGAAGCCATCGAAGGCGCTACCCCAAACCTTGGTCGACTCCGCGTCAGCAGAAGGTCAAGGCATCGTGGTTCCGGCTGCATTGGTCGACGCGTCGCCTGTCGCCGCCGTTCCGGAAGAAGGGGTGTCCAACGCCTAGTAGCGGTGAATCTGCGAGTGGCAACGGTTTAACTGACCGCTTCATCGCGACGCTCGTGCAGTCACTTCGCGTCTGTTGTGCTCGGCCAGTTTCCGCCGACAGACCCGATAGTGAGCGCGGAACGTCGCCTCAGGCAATTCCTCGCCGGCACTGCGAGGTCAGCTGTTCCGGATGTGGATCCGGGTGGAATGTCATGGCAGCCTTTGCCGGCGGTCACAGAAAGATTGGAGAGATCAATTAAGGATAACTGATCGTCAAGGGTTCTTTTCACTCCGGAGGGCGGTGGGCATGCTTTCTGTACTTGCCGCGATCGATGAGGCGCTCGATGTGCTGTTGCCGTCGTCGCGTGCGCGGAGGTCCTACGGATGCTCTTTTGAGATCGATATCGCGTCCAACCATACGCTCGGCGAGTTGGGTACACGGTTCCACCTGACACGCGAACCGATCAGGCAGATCGAAAGCAGGGCGATGCGAAAACTGATGCACCCGGGTCGGACCGACAAGCCAGGGCAATTTCCCCGACCATTGAGCCGGGGGCACCATCGATCAGGAACCGCGCGATTTCTCGCGCGTACCGAGGCCGGGGTGCCTCGATGCGCTTCATATGTCATTGCAGAACAGGTCATGGCACGTCGCCACCGACTCACAGGAGGACTGCCTGCTGCAATAGCTCCAGCGCCTTCAGTTCGTCCAGTCGACCCGAGCGTGCCTTACCTGCCAGTGTCTTGAGCAAGGCTTCCGCGATCGGCGCGATACCGTGAAGATTGTCCAGGCTAGTCACGGAAGCGGGGAGCGACACGGAGGACTGCTCCGGGATTGCAGCGACTGGGAGCGACTCCTGGGTTGCCGGTGTGGCTGCTGGGAGTTCGCCATCATCTTCTTCAGGTGAGCGACCCGCCAGCACGTCAAGGGCATCGCCATCATGATCCCGCTGGCGGGCGATTACCGGTTGTTTTTCGGCTGCCATATCCGCCGAAGCGGGTGGGGAGCTTTCCGGACCGGTCCGGACGCCCACCCGCGTGCGCCCCTTGTGCGCCTTCGCGTCGACGGGTCTCTCTGGCACGCCATCCTTCGTTGCAGCCGCGAGCGGCTCGTGCTGTTCAATGGATGCACGACCGCGCGAAGCAGGGGTAAGCAAACGCGACACCGACTCCGGAATATCGGCTTCCGAGCGCGGCGTGTCCAGCCAGCCAGTTGGCAAACCAAGTCGCTCCGTGAAACGGTTTGCCTCGACACCGTCCAGGCGTTTCTTGCCATATAGCCGATGGGCCATGTTGGATCCGCTCATCGCCATGACTACACCCAGTCTTGCTTTCGATCCGTTGCGACCCGTGAGAATGTGGAGGTTAGCGCGCCGGATGGTCTCGACCGTGGTGCTGTCGTCTAATGCCAGCGCTTGCTGCTGGGTTGTTGCCGGAGATGTCCTGTGCTTCGAGGACGCGCCTTTTTGCGGCGCCTGAGGAGCAGGTGGTTCGGCCGCCTGGTTTCGACTATTCCTGACGGCCTTGGGCGACCCGCCCGTTGCTTTCTTCGGCATCTGTGCTTCCCCAGACAAACTGTCTTCAAGAAATGGTTGCTGGCCGCCGTTCAGGACGGAAGGCGGCATGGGTGTTTCCGACACGGCTTCCGGTTCGTCGTCGGTCTGGACGAAATCGAGTGGTGATTTCAGGCGGGCGATGGTTTCGGGCGCGAGCGCAGGATTGGGCTGGTCAAAGAAACCGTGAGGCAAACCAAGCGTGGTTTCCATGTGAAAGGCGGTCTCGGGCGTGAACCTTTCGCCCTTCGTCAGTTCTGCCACCCGCGCCATGTTCGATCCAAGTCCCAGGGCGATATTCTCTGCACCCACCGTATCGACCAGAAACTGGAACGATCGTGTCTTGAAAATGGAGGCAGTCTGGGCGGAGTCTCGAGCAGGCGCATTGACGTACGGTGGTCTCTGCCGGCTGGGCCGAGATTGCTTCGCGCGACGAGATTTACGCTGGCCGCTGTCACGGGATCCCGCATATCCTCCGCGGGGTTGACTCATAAAGGAGGCTCCATGCGATCATTGGTTTGCTGACCGGGCGATTATAGATGAGGCGATGCTGGTATTTGACGCGTCAGCGACGCCGTGGGGCGAAAACATACGCGGGAAGTCGGGCCATAGCTCGGTACTGAGTCAGTGTCCACATTTTCCAGCCGCAGTCTGGTTAAGTTCGACCTGTAAGGCAACGCATCGTCTCCCTTCCGCCGATCACAGTAAACCTTCAGATATCAGGCAGGCGATAAAAGACTGATTCGCCGGCTCTCTCAAGTTCAGCGTCATACCTCCCGACAGCGGTTGATCCGTCGGCTGTCAGGAACAGGGGCCGCTTGCGCAATCAGCGGCGCAAAGGCCTGGCTCGATTTCTTCAGGTCGAAATGATTCGGGTTACCAGGCATTATTCGCGCTCATATCGTCGCCGACCCATGAGCCAGCTGACCTCCGAAGTGCTACGAAAGCGCACACAGCACCATGCTGAACCGCGTCGATGGTATCGATCAGGAAAGCCTGTTGCCGATTGACGCCGTGCAAACGCGTTGCGCGTGGTCGCAGATATGCGCCGGCAGGCAAACTGATGCCGCATTTGCTGGTGCCCGGATCGAAACCGTCCGCTCCGTATGTCGCCAGAACCTCACGCTTCGCCGGGCGCATTCATGACGACACAGACCGATCACTGTCGGCACATCCTCCCCTTGCGACTGGCATCATGGACTGGCGAGATCAGGCACCCGACGCATGCTCCGGTCAATGGATACCAGCGAGGTTTGCGGAGGAGAGATTCTCCGTCCTTCGTGATTCGAGGGCGCGCATTGTTGGAATGCAAATCCTCGCGAGATGCAAGGTGACGGGACCCCGGGCTCAACTCGCGGGCGGTGGGGCAGTTTCAGCGCAGCGCTGCCAGACGGCGTTGGCAACGTATGTCATCTCCACCGCGCCGATAGTTCTGTATGGCCTTCGTGCGGTCCGGGATAGCGCTCCTGTCTTCTGCACCCCACGCGCCCTCCCAGAAAAGCCCGAGATTGTGTGCCGAGGCCTTATGCCCCAGTTTGATGGCCTGCTCATAGAGCGAGAGCGCGCGGCTCACGTCCGCCTGCATGCCCCGCCCCAGCCGTGCACTATCGGCCAGCGCGGCGGCGGCCATGCCGCGAAGATGGCCGTCCGCGGTCTCATCCTTCATCACATCTTCGAAAATCGCATTACCTTTCTCGAAGTCCGCGTCGCCTCCCGTTGGTGTGACCAGCGAAATGGCCATTGCCATCCGCCAGGCTGGATGCCGGTTTGCGCCGATGCGCTCCAGCAGCCAGCGGCCCAGATGCGGCGCGCGATTGAGCGTACTGGTGAGAAGGGCATTGGCGATGACGGCGAGCGACTCGGGCGACAGGAAGCCCGTCTTGTTTGCCGCAATGACGTGACGGGAAAACTTTTCAACATCCAGTGTAGGGTCGGCGCGGAGCAACTGATGCCATTCACGCTCAATTGCTCCTACCCAGCTTTCCATTTGCATGGTGAGCGATCATTTGGTGAAGAATGCACCTGATTTTAGCTCACCTTTTGCAGATTGCAACTTTCAGGGGTCGCGCCTCCCGTCGCATGCGTTCGCCAGATGGAGGGTTCGCACCGGTGCCACGTCCCAATCAGGTGGCGATATTGAGCAACGCCTCGCTCGTATTGCCGTCATCCAGCGCGGGGGCCTGGTTGTGCATGGAGACAGGAAGCGGTTGCAGGCATGGGTGCCTCCTGCTACATGAACGCGGTGGCGCAAACAATGGTGCATCGTCAGGCGCAGATTCCAGCAGTATTCCTGCGGCGACTTGTGGCAAGATCCGAACTGATCGCAGATACGGGCTCACAAGCCCGCAGGCAGCAGTGTTCGCCAGTCTGCTTCGCACGACGTTGGAGAAGGAGCGCTGTCCCACGATGGCTGATGCATTTGAACTCGTTGCTTTGGCGTTGCCCGGCGACGTCGCCCCCGAGTCACTGCCCGCCACCGTCCGCCAGTTCATGGCTGACTGCTGGCCCGGGATGAGCCGCAGTCAGTTAATCGCTCGCGCCCGGCGCCGTGCGCTGCGGCCGTCGCTGCGCGCATACCGTCCGGGCATCCCGGGCGACATCGGACTCTTTGCACTCACGCTCACGATGGGCATGCAGACCGTGTTCCTGATCGCGCATTTACGTCGCGTCGCACAGCGGCGCGCGTCCGCGCGCAGTCGCAAGGCGGCCACCGCCTCGCGACCACCCGCGCGCGATCCGCGTCAGGCGTCGCTGTTCTGAAAGGGGCGTCGGACGACCCGCATCGAATGGAGTGCCACATCGGTGCGCGCGATCATGGGCGAGGTTGTGGCGCTGGACGGGGACTTCCCGGCGGACAACGCACGTTTTCTGGACGGCATTGTTGCGGCAGTGCGCGCGACAACGGGCCGGGTCCATGGCGCAACGACCGATGGCCGGATCCTGCCCGATGTCGCGCCGCGGGCGGGCTTCACCCAACGATCAGGCTCGACGACGATCCAGACTGTGGTCCCCTTCCGCAATCTATCAGAAGGCAATTGATTGCCGGGACTCGCCGTTAGTCGACAGGGGTAAACTGGCCATGAAGCGCCGTTCGGAGAGACGGGAAAGCTTCCACTGGAACGGCCGCAATGCTCCGGCACCTGACGGATGCGCTACACACGCGACGGCCAAAGCAGTCGTAGAGCGATTTACCTTGAGGTGTCCGCTGTACTTGCATGATCGGACGCTCGCGATTTGATTGGTGCGGCTGTCGGCTTTGTGAGGAGTTGAACGCGAACTAGCATTTAGGTTTGTTCATTGACCCTTCGCTGCCGTTGGATGAAAGCGTGCTGTTTTGCACCTTCATGAGGTGAAGCGGTCACGGACGTAATCGATCGCGTGCGTGTTAATCGAAGTCCTGACGCCCTGTTATCGTAGGCGGGTACCTGTGTACCTCCACCCGTTCGCGCTCGGGGCAGCTTACGTCACTTGATAGGGGGATGTCAGAAAGCTTTCCGCCGGCGCCGACTTGCCAAGCGTTCCAGCATTCGCCCCGTGCCATGTTGGAACGAATCGATGCGTAACGAGGACTCGCGATGATCGTCGCAGCAACACTGAGTTGCTGGACCACAGGAACCTTGGCTGTGCGTGCCGCTCCTTCCTTCCGGGTTTAGAGGCGCAAACGAACGGGCGAGCGCGCAACTATTGCGGACGGACTATTACCAAGTCTCTTCCGGGCAGGATCAATGTCGGTCCGGAGCCCGCTGGAACACGAACAACCCAGCGACTGCCGAGCGAATTGAGTATTTCCACATTTTCGATGGCCGTTTCGCCGCCGGTGCAATTCAGTAGAAGATGTTCGACTGCTGCATGCATAGTGTTGCAAGCGGTCGACCCGACGATCAATCTAACGGGAGCCTTCTCTGCGATACCGATCGCGTTGGCGATGTACTCGGATACAAGCCAGGGGATCCGAGCAGGAACGCTACCTCTAGAAGGAGGACTGCCCCAACGCCAAGCAGCAGCGCTAAGTCACTAGCGGCCAATGCAACTTGCGCACAGCCAAGGATCACTACCATGCCAAAGGTCAACAATAAGCGTGCATCACTATGGACGCTAGCCGATCCATTTCGGATTGCAAGCAAAGTTAGTAGCGAGATGACGGCGGCGAAACCTACGACGAACACGGAGGCGACAAAAGTGCCGCGCGTCTCAAGTCCGTCTGATCCCCAGATGAGCGGTGAGAACGCGACGTGTATAGACGCCCAGACGAAGACAATGACTGACAATCCCCAATAGACAGCGTATTCGAATTTCTCTCGATGAGGAAAATAGACGAAGATTGAAACCAATCCTATCGATGCAAATTGCGTCCAAATATAACGTTTGAGTAAATGTTTCGTTGCCACCTTCCGGTGCTTGGGGACTAAATCGCCAGGCCGAATACCCAAATATTGATAAGTTAGCGCGGACATGGACAAGCACACCCAAATTGATCCCAGGAGTGCTGCACCTAGTATGCCCGCTTGCACCGCAACAAGTGCACCTTGCGCGAATGAGATATCAGGGGTGAAATTTAGCGTCGCGTAATAGATAGTCAAGCAGATGACACCGAATGCCGATGCAGCCGGCACAACCCCCGCTGCGACTTTCAGAAATCCGGTTTCCCTAAACCAGCGGACGATGTACTCGATGGAGCGTTCTTTGATCGTGTGTGGCATGCTCGGTTGTTATGTGTTTTTGTTGACAACGTAAGAGGCGCTTTTCGTCAAATACAGGCCAAGCCGTTGCCGTCTTGGAACCGCCTACTACGAGAGCCATGAAGTTATCACATGCCGCCTCTCGATGTTCGCGTGATCTGTGTCTAGTCTCGCGTGTAACTGCAAGGGCGATGGTGCGACACCTGATACAAGTGATCGAGTGACCGTTTGCCAAATGAAGCCGACACCTGAACGCGCGGGCGACGCATCAGACGAAGATCCCTTCATGGGCGGCTATACGCGTTCACGAAAGCCGCCCCTAAGCTACCGTTGACTCCCTCATGTCCACTCTGTGGAACATTCATCGAGTTGGTGCTATCGTTAAGGGTTATTCGATGCCTGCCATCGGCCACAGGGATGTGATGGCGCCTCTGCGCGGGTTGGCAGGCGTCGAATAAGCCTCGATGGAGGAAACCGCGGGGCGCGCCGATGCGCCCGGAGCTTC
>NZ_JBFPKM010000033.1:0-8718 GCF_040948755.1 Paraburkholderia sp. BR13444
CGTGAGAGACTCACATCGTTATTGCGAACCACAGCGGCATTCGTAAGGAGAGAGTTCTGATTCATCGAAACCCCAGGGCGGGTGTACGAAAAGGGTAGAAGCTGGACTTAAGATGCAGGCGATACGGCGTTGCCAAAATCTCGCTTTCTGTCACGGGACGGCAACATTTTTGATGCTGACGCTGCGTGCGTCAGTTCGGTGTGCAACGCAATTTTGCGATGTTCCCTCTGCTTTGCGCGCCACCAACTTCAGAATAATCGTCTTACCGTATAAACATAAAAGCTGCCTAATTATCCGCTGAACCCCTGTTTTCCCCGCAGTAGATCCAGCTCTGGAAAAATAGCGCATACGGCGCACTAACGAGTATCCCAGACTATCTGAAGTCTGTCATTATCTCTGTACGCTAACGCACATCGCTTTAGTGGCTGCAACGTCACAATCCCATTCAATGCCGTTAGCTTGGGATGCATATGAAACAATTGATGCGTGAGATTTTCACACGCGCGCTGCTTTTCAGTGGAATCCCCGCCGCGATTCGAGCCTTGCTTTGGCGTGATCGCACCGCGATTCTGCTCTATCACGATCCATCGCCCGCCACGCTCGAGGCTCATTTCGAGTACCTGAAAGACAAGGTCGAGTTCGTGCCCTTGTCGCAGGCAAATTCGCGTGGTAGTGGTCGCCCGCGCGTGGCCGTCACGTTTGATGACGGCCATATTGGCAATGCGAAGTTGCTGCCCGTATTCATTCAGTACGGCGTGTACCCGACCATCTACATCTGCAGCAGCATCGTGGCGCAGGATCGTACTCACTGGTTCCTGCATCCCGTCGCGAAGGATGCAGGTGTGAAGCGGCTGATTCGCATGAAAAACCAGGAGCGCCTGGCCGAACTGGACGCGCGAGGCTTTCATCAGGACTCGCTCGACGCATCGGCGACGATTACTGGCCTCAGCGCCGCCCATATTGAAGAGATGCGCCCCTATGTCGACTTTCAGTCGCACACGCGTTATCACCCGACACTGACCTTCTGTGAAGACGACGAATGCTTTGAAGAACTTGCGCTGTCAAAGTTGGAGGTAGAACGGATCGTCGGGAAGCCGTGCGAGCATTTTGCATATCCCTATGGCATTTTTGGTCCGCGCGAAGTCGAACTGTTGAAGGCCGCCGGCTACAAGAGTGCACGCACGACCGACGTGGGCTGGAACGACGAAGGAAGCGACCCGTTCCGGCTCAAGGCGTTCGACATTGACGATCATTCTTCCGTGGCGTGGTTCGCCGCGCAGCTGACAGGCCTCACATTGGCGCCGCGCTATCTACGACTGGGACGGGTCCGGCGCTTCGCTCAGCGCATCTTCAGCAGACCGCGAGTATTGAACCAGGCGTAGACAGCGCAGCGCCGCCGACCACCGCGCACGGACCGAATCTGGTCAAGACGAGGCAATGTCGGTCGAGCGACGACGCGACCCATCGCGCTTTAGCGTAGGACACATTTGAGCACCGCGCGGCATTCGACCCAGGCAGCAAATCACACCGATCAGGTATTTGCCAATAAAACTGCTATAGCGGGCGATCTCGGCTTCGAGCAAGACAAGTGGTCAACGTTCGATCACCTGCTAATTAAAGGCGGAAATAAGCCGCCCGAGCACTTTTTGTGACGGCCTTATTGTTCCTTATCTCCACGATTAAAAAAGGAAGGCGGTATGCGTAAAATCTTCATCACGTCTCCCGGTAACGCAAATTATCCGGAAATTACTGCCTATCAAAACTATTTTAAGGCTCGCGGCGTGGAGGTGGTGGTCGGAACGATAAGCGAGTATCGTGCGCTCGAGAACAAGCGGAATTTCGTGTTGTGGGAAATCATGGGCTTTTATCCGAATCGGTTTGAATCCGACTTCGTCATCCACGACTACCGTTCTCTGTCCGTTGGCGGCTGGCCGGCGATGAAAGACGTCGCGAAGCGGTACTTCAATTGCCAGCCGAATCTGCGGATCTTTCAAAACAAACGGCAACAGGAGATCATGGGTTTCGGCCACGGCGTCCCCAGTGTCATCCTTCCTATGGGCGTGCCGAACTGGATCTTCGAGGTGCAGGGTGGCGGTCAGAGCGAAAAGAAGGCTGATTTCTGCTATATCGGCGAAATGAGCGTCGAGCGGGGCTTCGATCGCGTGCTGGAAGCGTTTATCAACAAGTTCCAGAAGCGCGACACCTCCCTCCTCCTGGTGGGAAAACCGGACTCGCGCATCTATGAAAGATTCTCGAATGCGAAAAATATCATTTTCACTGGGCCGTTGCCGCAGCGTGATGCGCTGAAGCACGTGGCCGAATCCGAAGTTGCGGTGTGCTATTTCCCCTATCACCGGCCGCATTGCTATCAAACGCCGACCAAGCTGCTCGAGTATGCCGCCCTCGGCAAGAAAATCGTCTGCAACGACTCGCCGTCCAATATCAGATGCTGTGAAGAGATGGGCATCCACAGCGTGATCACGACGGCGAACATATTTGACGGAATCGATGAAGACGCCGCGCGCAGTGCGACAGCGAATCGGCGGACGGACTTTGCGGATCTCATTTGGGACCGAGTGATAGAGCAATCCAACGTCGCGGCGTTTTTGCCAAAGGATATCAAGCTAACCAACGCTTGAGCAGTTCATTGGCGTGCGACGTTTCAACGAACGCGGTCCGAACCGTCCCATAGTAGCGCAGAGTTGGCCGCAGAGACGAAACTTGAACGGTGCAATGACATGCAAATATTCATTCTTCACCCCGGCAAGGCGAACTATCCGGAGATAGACGCTTACACGAAGTATTTTGTCGGAAATGACTGTAAGGTGACGTCAGGAACGCTCGATGATTACAAAAAAGTCAAGAACCCTGAGGAATACATTCTCTGGTGCATCATGGGTTTTTACCCTAGGACTCCTGCCGCGAAATACGTGATCCACGACTATCGCTCGCTGTCGGTCGGGCGTAACAGCGCGCTAAAGGACACCATCAAGAAAACGTTACAACCGCGGCCCAATCTTCGAATCTTTCAGAACGATTCGATGAGCGAGGTGATGGGTTTCCGGGACGGAGTGGACACCGTTTTTCTGCCAATGGGCGTGCCAGACTGGATTTTTACCGCAGATGCTGACCGCAACCGGCCCCTTCCGACGGGCACATATTGCTACCTGGGCGAGATAACGCGAGAACGCGGCTTTGACGGCTTCATCAGGAACTTTCTGGCCGCCAAGCGCGACTCGGATACCCTCGTTCTGGTTGGGCCTGTTGAAAAGGAAATCTCCGACGCATATCTTCAATCGCCCGGCGTCCTGTTCACAGGACGTCTTCCGCAACGCGATGCCCTGGCGGTGGTTCGCAATTGCGAGATCGCTGTTTCAACCATCCCCTACAAGCGTCCGTATGACGTGCAGACGCCGACCAAGCTTCTGGAATATGCCGCACTCGGCAAGAGAATCATCTGCAATGACTCTCCGTCGAATCTGAACGCCGCCGCAAAGTTTGGAATTCAATGCAAAATAACGGGCCCAGACGTATTCTCTAGCATCTGCAATTTCCATGGCGATATGGTACCGAAAAACGACCCGTCTACACTGTTGCATTTGCGGTGGACAAATATAATCGCCGCCTCAGGCGTGGAGCGTTATCTCGCGAGGATCTAAAAAATAAAATGGTTTGCGCGAAGACCCGCGCAAACCATTTCTATTATCAGCGACTACGAGCGCTTTTTTACTCGCTCAGCACCGCACGGCCCTCGCGGATGCTCCGCAGTTGGGTCGAATAAAGCAGCTCGATGTTGTTGAAGAAGCGATCTTCACTGAATCGATTACGCGCCTCCTCCTGCGCCCGGCGGGACAAATCTTCACGAAATTTCTCGTCGGTTAGCATCTCCTGGATCAGCGATGTCGCTTCCGCAGCCGTCCGATAAAGGACGCCTGTCGAATTGTGGCGAATGGTATCTATATTGCCCGGACAATCCGACGCCACAACGGGTGTGCCGAGCGTCATTGCCTCGATCAGGGAGATAGGCATCCCCTCCCAGGAAGCTGTCGACAAATAGATATCCGCTTGCACGACAGTTTCGATCACGTCAGCACGCGTAAGCCAACCGGTCACACGCACACCAGCGTCCTCGAGCGTCCTCCGGAGACCTGCGTCGCCGTCGCCGATCCATACAAATTCCGCGTCGTCCCGATCGAACGATCGTGCAATCTCCGCGAATAGTTGCGGATTCTTTTGCACACGAATGCCGCCGACAGTCGCAATGATTCGCCGTTTCGTCGACCCGACTTTTTCAGCGCCTCTCAGACGAGTGTCGCCCTGTGCACCGACAGCCCGATCGATCGCATTCTCGACCAGTACTGCATCTCGCCGCAGATAGCGGCGGATTGCCGCGCATTCGCTCTCAGAGCAGCCGACATATGTGCAGCTCTTCAAACATGCAAGCCACTCCAAGGCCGCGAAACAGTATCGCTTCAACCTGCCAATGTCCCGCCGTGCAAAGGAGATGCAATGGGGGCTATATAAAAGCGCCGTTGACGGCAACGCAAACAAGGTCGCCATTCGTCCAAGGAAACCCGCGAACGACGAGTGCATATGGACAATGTCCGGGTTCAATCGGATGAGTTGCTGGCGCAACACGGACATGATGTGCGCCAATGATGGTCCTTTCATCTGCAGATGCTGCAGGACGACATCAGAGTGAAACATTGCGCGCAAGTTGTTTGGCGTTTCCTCGCGCTCGGAATAGATCACATAAACCTCGTGACCTTCCTTGGCGAGCCGCGTCGCAAGCGTGCTCACAACTGCAAGCGTTCCTGTGGCAGTCGATTCAATTACGTGGACCACTCTCATAACTTTTTCTCGTGAATTGCTCAGCAATAGCGGATCACTTCACCCGATCGGTCACGGCGATCGGGACGACATGCAATCCACGACATTGGAACCTCAGCCGGGATCAGTAGGCTCCGTCTTTTGCGAACACCACTTTGACGGTTTTCAGAAGAATCGATATATCGAATGCCAGCGAGCGGTTCATTGCGTATCTGACGTCGAGCGAAACCCGCGTCGGATAGTCCACATCGTTGCGGCCACTGACCTGCCATAGACCCGTCATTCCGGGCTTCAGCGCCAGGTAGTAACGAACATCACGGCCATATCGGGCCAACTCCTTCTGGACAATAGGACGGGGGCCAACCAGGCTCATATCGCCACGCAGCACATTCCAGAGTTGCGGCAACTCATCGAGGCTCGTCTTGCGCAGAATACGGCCAACCGGCGTCACCCGAATGTCGTTTTTAAGCTTGAAATCTCGGTCCCATTCCGCACGAGCCTGCGGATCTGTTGCGAGCAGTTTGGCAAGAACTTCATCCGAATTCTTGACCATGGAGCGGAACTTAAGGCACTTGAAAGTACGTCCTCCCCGGCCAATTCTCGGATGACCATATACGGCGTTTCCGTGGTCGCTCATGACGACGAGCGCAATGATCAGTAGAACCGGAGAGAGAAGTATGAGCAGAACTGACGCTCCGCAAACGTCCATTACTCTCTTCACCGCGTCATCCCATCTTGCAACCAGGAGGTTCTCGCCTGGCGGATGCGAGTCATCCACGGCGACTTTTTTTGAATTCGCCTCAAGGCACGCCTCTTCCAGTTTCGGATCCGCGGCGGCGTTGGATTCGAACATGCTATCTCCTTGGTTCGGAAACTCGTGGGGAAGGTGCCGGCGTAGGCACTTTGCGCTTGCAAAACAGATTTTGGTGTGGAAGTGAATCATTTAGTGTGGCTAATTCATTGATTCACTGATGACTTCGGGACCAGCGTAACATCTCACTCCGCGACTGAATGTTAGTAATCGCGCATAAAGACGCCATCGTACAGTTCGCTCGCGACACGTCATCTTCAACAGGCGCACCGACTGGTCTTTTATCAAATCAGATACGCAGAATTCGAATTGATGACTTCGCTCTTGATTGCTCTTATCGCTTGGTACCACTTATAGATACCATGACAAAGCGATCACATCAGAGACCTGCTTTTATCAGACGGTTAAACCGCGCCTTCCAAATTTTTCGATTTCCAAATTGTCTAAAGAGAGACGACTGTTTCAGCACAAAAATTTGCGTTATTGCTGCGTTCAATGAAGGTCAAAAATGAAACTTGATGAACAACAGCCTGTTTTATGGACTATCGCGCCAAAGCCTATGCGACCACTCGTCGCTGCGCTTCCAAGTCGAAAAAGTATCCCGCTCGGCACTCGACCCGATGTGCGTTCCCGCACACGGCCGGACGATTCGATCATTGTCGAGCTAGACACGAAAACTTCGTTTGATCCTTGTAACGCCGACGCCGTGTCTGATGCGCGTGTTTGACGTATTCGTGCGACCAATGCGTTCGCTTCAAACAATTGATGTTCATCTCCACACCTAACTTTCACGTTTTTGGACCAATTCAGGGTGTCAACCTTTATAGTTAAGATATGAAACCCAATTTCATCTTCTTGTTCGCCGCCTTAACACTTTTGTGTGGGCAGCCAATGTCGGCCTTCGCGAAGAATGGTCACGCCAATACAATGGACGCGGCTACAGCCAATGCTCAGCGGCTCGCGGCGCTGCAGCCGCCGCCCACCGGAAGCGGAAACGACCGTTTTGCAATGGACGTGAACTGCAATCTGTGGAGTGCGGATCAGAAGGCGCTGAGCGAATGCTCGAAGGACCTGGATCTGATTGCCGGTTTAGGCGTCGGTACGGTTCGCCTCGGTGTTTCATGGGACTTCATGACGCTGGCCGACGGCAGCACGCTGGACCCCAATAAGGTGACCTTTCTGAAGGCGCTTCTGAACGCCGCGCGCACGCGCGGTATGAAGATTCTTTTCCTGGTGGGCATGTACGCGCCGTCTAGTGCATACCAATGCCCGGCTACCCAGAATCCGCCGAGCGCATCCTCAGCGCGACTCGACTTCTGCGACGCGGCGTTCACGAAGTATTTCGGCGCGCTGATGGACGTCGCGTTGCCGTTTACGGCTGACATCGAACTGTTCAATGAAACCAACTGGTCGTTCTCCGCCTCGGACCCATCTTACGGTGATCCGCACGGTATCTACGGCTACATTCTGGATCGCAGCAAGACGCTCTATTCGGAAGCCAAACAGATCCTGAACTTGAAAAGGCAGTCGGGCTACAAGACGGTTCTGCACACTCAGGGCATCTCCTACTTCTACAACTCGACGTACCCGAATAACGGCTGGCAGCCGCCCGCAGGCAACGAGCTGATCCAGGCGACCGACTATATCAAGGCAATGGGCAACAACTCGAAGAGCCCAGCCAGCCCGTTGAACACCACGATCGATGTCGTCGACGTTCACCCTTACTTCAGCAGCGCCGACTACCACTTGCTGATGCAGTCGTTCAACACAACCGTGTCGAATCTGGTTGCCAGCGGTTCCAAGCCGATCTGGATTACGGAAACCAACAACGGTAAGAGCCGCACCGACGCCGGGCAACTCGCGGCATTCAACCAGTTGAAAGTTTTGATGGACAACGGTTCTGTGGCAAAGGCGTTCTGGTATGTCGTGCGTAACGGCGACCCGAGTAACGGAGAAGGCGACGGCTATTCGATCTACGATTACAACCGTAACCTGATTTGTCCGCAGCTTGCGGCCGCCATTCGCGCATACACCGCGACGATCCCGCGAGCGCAGCGATTCCTGTCGGCCCCCTACCTGACGCCAGTCAAGTGAACCCGCCTATCGCGATTGATCAGGTGAACGCGAACTCCGACTCTGGAGTTTGCGTCATTTTTGTTGTTTTGCCCTGCTCCAACGTGCTTGATAGCTTTAAAATGGGGAAGCCGCGGACATCCGCAATGACAGACGAATCATAAAAGGGCGATGCGACTAATCATCCTCCTTTGATCCTCTCGCACGCGCAACGCAAAGCGCACACGCAAAGACCCCAATCGCTACGCCGATCAGCAGGCAGGCGGCATGCGTCAAGAAAGTTACCATCTTCCACTCCCCTTACGACCACATCGGAATATTGTGAATTTGAACAGCACGATGTCATCGGTGGCGTAGCTATGGGCTGGGATATTCCGTAGCGGCACCGGACAGTGCGATGAAGGCGACCTAAAGTCCGGCAGAGATTGACAAAAGCACAGTGTCCTATTTGCAAATGAATACCGATGTAATATCGAAACTCACTATACCACGGCTTTAGCCCCCCTCTCGGCGCCAATCTCCAGAATGGCAATGGCCTCTTGGCCAACGGGCAGATTCAGTAAAGTATGACGTACAAAGATGGCCGACACGGTAGCCGAACGCGAAGGTGCCGGCAGCCCGATAGCGCGGAAGCCCGAGAAGCTTAAAAGGCTGCAGGAATCAACATTCGAGCCGAGTCGCTACAATGGCGACCGGCGCGAAAGTAGGAATCAGAAGGATGCAGCCATAGATGAGGACGTCGGCGCCCGTGCGCTCAGCTTTCGAAAGCGCCATCAGGCAGATCTAGTGGCCGGCGAACGCAGTGAGCGGTGAGAAATCGAGCGTGGCCGTCGCGTCGCGAAGGTTAGTTCTTCTTTGTCTCCCCACTGGCCGGCAGTGCGTCGAGATAGGAAGCATTGCGATAGAGGCCGGCGCGCGCACCCAGACTGTAGCGATAGACATCCGTATCGATCCCGTTGAAGATCACACCCTTCACCCGGGCATTCGCCTGCTTGAGCTGCGCG
>NZ_JBFPKM010000034.1:0-7028 GCF_040948755.1 Paraburkholderia sp. BR13444
GTCATGATTCGGCTCCTGCTGGAGAACGAGGCGGATTGCCTCATTCGCCAACATAGAACCGCGCGCCCGGCCTCTCCCTGACCTCAAGCGCCGGACCGTAGCCCCTACCGCGTAAGCGGTTTAGTCCCTCGACCCACATCGGCCGCTCGTGCTTGACGGAATGGGTGGCTGCTTTGGAGGTCTTCGAGACTTCGCGTAATCCCGATTGCATTCAGCCCCGAGGCGTCGACAGCGGTGCGTATCTGCTGGATCGGCAGCGCCACGTGCCACCAGTCGATCCGGCGAGCGATGTTACGTTCAAGTCAACTGCCTAGACCGAGATGCGGCGGATTTCGAATCTCGGCCTCCTCTCCATCTATCAGTAGTTCACCCCATGGTCGGAAGTCGGGACCCGGACTAAGTGTTTACCCCTACAATACATTTTATTTAATTCTAGATAATCTTTCTAGAAAGACCGGGTCCCCTATGGAACAGGTGGGCCCCTGACCACCACCAGTTTGCCAATGGTCACGCTAAGGAGTGCCAACGAGGGTGCCCGCTTCCTCGGTTGATAGGCGGCTCTGACGAATACTTACATTCGAAAATATCGCGAACGCCGATAACTTCGATAGGAGACGCCGTACGCATTTTTCAACAGCAACCCAGTTCAACAAGAGGCTCAAGCATATGAAATTTCAACTCAAACCCATCAACGCCGCGCTGCCTCTCGCCTGCATCGCCATGGCCTGTGGTCAAGCTGCTCTCGCCGACGTGACCGTGAAGATCGGCAGCGCCGCCCCGCTGACCGGCAACATTGCCCACATGGGCCAGGATGCGGCCGATGGCGTCAAGCTCGCTGTCCAGCAAATCAACAACGCGGGCAATCTGGTCATCGGTGGCCAGAAGGTCGTCCTCGAGGTCGATTCGCTGGATGACCAGGCCGATCCCAGGACAGGTACGAATGTCGCGCAGAAGCTGGTCGACGACGGCGTCGTGGCAGTGATCGGCCACCTGAACTCCGGCGTGTCTATCCCCGCGTCCAAAATTTACCGCGACAACGGCGTCACCCAGATCACCCCGGGCTCTACCAACCCGCAGTACACGCTGCAAGGCTACAAGACCGCCTTCCGTGTGATCGGCACCGACGCCCAGCAGGGCCCCGCCCTGGCCAAGTACGCCCGAAACCAGAAGGTCAAGACGGTCGCCATCGTCGACGACGCCACGGCCTACGGCCAGGGCCTTGCGGACCAGTTCGAGAAGACCGCCAAGGCCGAAGGCATCCAGGTGCTATCGCGCGACGCTACCAACGACAAGGCCACTGACTTCAAGGCCATCCTGACCAAGATCAAAGCCGAACGCCCCGACGCCATCATGTATGGCGGCGAGGACGCCACCGGCGGCCCCTTCGCCAAGCAGGCCTTGCAGTTGGCAGTCCCCGCCAGGATCCTGGCGGGAGACGGCGTCTGCACCACCGACCTGGCCAGGCTGGCCGGCAACGCCGCCGATAACCTGGTCTGCTCGGTCGCGGGGGGCGATCTGTCCGCGATGGACGGCAGCGCCGCGTTCGGCAAGGAACTGAAGGCCGCGTACGGCCACGATCCGGTGGTCTACTCGCCGGTTGCGTACAGCGCCGTCTACGTGATCGTCGATGCCATGAAACGCTCCAACTCGGTCACGCGCGCCGGTATCCTGTCCGCCATGCCCTCGACCAATCTCAACACCCTGATTGGCAATATCCGGTTCGACGAGCACGGCGACCTGAAGGACAGCTCCATCTCGCTCTACAAGTACGTCAAAGGCAAGCGGACCCTTCTCGAGGTCGAGAAGATGTAATCGAAGCAGGGCAGACGCGGAAGCCTCCAAGCCCCCGCGCCCGAACCGCACCGGGGGGATTTTTGCTGAAATCTTTGAATGGCCGCCGTCACCGGCGGCGTTTCTCTTGTGCGCTCAGCACGAGGGCACTGCAAGCGGCGCGTCGCGACCGTGATTGACTGGGATGTGCGGCCTGTAGCTGCTGTAGATTGACGCCTAAGATAGCGAAGCGGCGATACGCTACGACAACTGCTCGCCCATCCGGTTCGACGGTCTACACCTACGCGAATAGTACGGTGCTCAAACAGGCCCCAAGTGGACGAGGCGCTGATCAGCGCCCAGCCTTTTCGCTGCGATTTGCACGACCAAGCTCGGCTATGAGCCGAATTCGTGCCTTTGATGCGTTGAGCCCGTCATACCCAGCCGTGGTCAGGCCGAGGTTGTGGGCGTGATCATAGGCATATTTGGTTACGGCTGGGTTGACCCGGAAACCATGGGCGCAGCGTGTCGATAGCACGACAGGGAGGTGCCGTGCGGCTTCGCTCAGCAGTCTCTCTGATTGCGCGGAGAAGCCCCCTGCGCCCTTGCCTGCCACGACGATACCGTCGAGTTTGGAGAGATCCGGGAAGCCAACGAGTAAGCCGAAGGTCTCCATGACGATCGCAACTCGGGCGCCGAGATCGGATAGATGGAGTTCCGCGTAACTCTCGTCAACGATTCCCGATCCTGCGAGCGTGACGATATCGGCGTCTATGGAGCCGCGGATCGCTGTTTCCGGTCCGAAGGGCTGAATGGCTTGCGGCCATACCTTGACGATCGACACCGGATCGAAAATCCGTCCCGCGAAGGCAACGAGGGCGCTCGCGCCCTGCGGCATGACCCGTGCCAGATTTGCAGAATCTGCCAGATTTCGCGGACCATCGGCATTGGCATTGCCACCGGGGATCGCAGCACCGGTCAAAACGACAGGCCGGTCACGATCAAAAAGCAGAGCAGCGGCGTAGGCGACATCTTCCATTGCGTCAGTGCCGCAACACATCACGAAAGCTTCCCTCTCCCGATCCTGCCGCATGACATCACGAGCCCGGCAAAGTGAGGCGAAGGTCAGATCGCAGCTATCGACAGGATCGATGTCATGTCCGATCCAGTCTGCTTGACCGCTCAATGCGATCAAATCGCGTGCCAATAGACGCTTGATCGTCTCGTCAGCCTGATAGTTTTCCGTGATGGTGCCGCCGCAATTGAGGAGTCCGATTTTCATTAGGGTTGGGCCTTTAGACAAGAGTTTCGAAATTTTCTCGCTGGAATATCAATGCCAGTCCCGTCATATCAAATAGGGTGATGTCTTTCGGCTGCGTGATATTGCGATTTCGCCCGCCGGGGTACAGCCGATTTCGATTTCGTCTTTCATGTCACCCCACTGACCCTCGCCGATCTGGCGACTCTGCTGTTTTTCATCTGCGAAGTGCTTCGCTTTTTTGCAGGGTGGCTTCCGGCAATTCGCGCTTGCCTTTCGTGTCGGTGCCGAACGCATTGCCGCGTCGAGCGACGCTCGGTGCCTTGGGCCGTCAGTGCAACATCCCGCCCTTAGTCGCCGAATACGGGCACCGTGCGCTCATTAACCGAGTAAATATCCGCGATGGCTCCGGCGTTCTTGATACCCGTGCCTGTCAACAGGACAACCGTCTCCTCTCGCGCCCGAATCGCCCCAACCTGTGTAAGCCGATCAAATCCTGCAACCGCAGTCGCCGAAGTCAGCTCAGGCAGAAGGCCTAATCGCGCAATCCGCCTGAGAGCTTCAACGATTGCTTCTTCTTCCACAGCCACAGTCGTGCCGCCCGTCTCTCTGACAGCGTTGACCACTTGCGCCAGCCGCAGAGGATGGGCGATGGCCGTCCCCTCGGAGACTGTCTTTCGAACCTCGCGCGGAACGGGAGTCGTGACGCCCGCCTGGAAGCTGGCATCGATGGGAGAGCAGTTCAATGGCTGGCAAACGAAGAGCTTGGGCATTTTGTGAATCTGACCCGCGCGCATCAGTTCCGAGAACGCCAGATAACAGCCAAGTACATTGCTGCCCGCGCCTGCAGGCATGACGATGTTATCCGGCGCCTGGAAGTTGAGGTCCTCCCAGATCTCGTAGCCGACCGACTTGGTCCCTTCGAGGAAAAATGGCTGCCAATTGTGGCTGGCGTAGAAGATGCTCGCGGACTGCCGGACTGCCTCATCCTCACACGCCTGTCGAGGCCCGTCGACAAGTTGCACCTCCGCCCCGTAGGCTCGCATCTGGGCGATCTTCGCGGGCGACGCGTATGCGGGCGCCAGAATCTTCACGCGCATAGCGCCTGCAGCGCCATAAGCCGCCACCGACGCTCCGCCGTTGCCTGAACTGTCCTCCAGAACGGACGTGATACCTTGTTGCCGTAACATCGAAAGCATCACCGTGGTGCCGCGATCCTTGAAGCTGCTTGTGGGGCTGAACCACTCCAGCTTGAAATGCGGCCGGTAGTCGTCCCATGTCTTCTGGATCAGGGGGGTGCAACCTTCCCCCATGGAGATGGGGGAGGCGATCTCGACTGCGAGCGATGCGCGATAGCGCCATTGGGAGCGAGTGTGTCGGTCGATGTCATCTCGGGAAATTCCAGCCAACGGCGAGATCAAGAGCGGTTTGCGGTTGTCCGAACACCACCGAGGCGTGTCTAAAGGATAGGTCGCGCCGCTGAGCGGCTCAACATAGTGCGATTTCAAGTTTCTGACTCCTGGTTGGCGCATACCGGATCGCTGCAAGAGCAAGACGACGATGGCCATGACGTTGTGGGGTGTTGCGGGAAGGCCATTGGTTGATGAAAAGGCGGCCCTTAGGGAGCCAAACGCCAAGCGCCCTTAGCGTCAGGAATTGATCGGTTGAGGCCGCCATCGACTACTTGCGGGGTGGTCGCGCGGCGACGTGCGATGAAGGCGAGGAGCATGCACGGTGCGGGTCATCATCGCGGATCCTCCGGATTCTGGGTTCAGGCCAGGACAGCGATCACCAGGGCCACGCCACGGTGACTCCGAGGCCGAGGTCAGTGGCGCGGCGGTGGATCAATCGAGCGACGGTCAAGTCCTGCAAGGCCAGGCCGGTCATGTCGAAAACGCTGATATCTGTCGGGTCGCGCCGCCATTGGGCATGGCCCGTGAGCAGGTCTCCCATCTCGACGGAAGGCGTCTGCGGTGCCCATTGCAGTTCTCCAAGCTCGCGGGCCTGCTCCAGGTCATCGACAACGATCCGGGCCCGATCCAGGACGCCCACGGGGAGCTCGCGCTTGCCTCGGGTGTCCGCGCCGACGCAGTTCAAATGCGTCCCAGCCCGGAGGGCTGTTTCATCGAAAAGTGGGCCGCTACCGGTCGTCGCGGTGATAATGAGGTCGCTTTGGGCGACCGCCTCATCCGCATTCACGGCGCATTTCAACATGCATTGGTCCGCAAACAAAGATTCAAAGTCTGCCTGCGGTTCCCGATCCAACGAGACGTAATTTACGTGCGTCAGCGAAGGCAGCGTTCTGAGCGCAAACGCGAGTTGAGCCTTGGCCTGGATGCCGGTGCCGAAGACCGTGGCCACGGCGGTGTCCTGACGGGCGAGCAAAGAGAGACCAAGGGCGCCGGCCGCAGCAGTACGTGCTGTGGTGATGGCATTGCCGTCGATTACGCACAGGGGCCGGCCGGTGGCCGGATCGAATAGCAGTACCGTGGCCTGATGCGCTTCGCCACCGATTGACCGGTTCGACGGCCAGAAGCCGGCTGCCTTGAACCCCAGCAGGTCCAGGCTAGCGACATCGCCGGACTTGATGCCAAAGATACCGCCTGTGTTCAGCTTCTCTCGAACCACCGGAAACACGCGGCCCGCCTGCCGTCCGTGGAGTTCGAAAGCCTCACGCACCGCGGCGATGACATCGTCGGGTACGAGCAGTTGCTCGACGACGTGCTTGTCGACGAGGAGGAGCGTGGCGTCACTTGGCATCGCTATATACCGTAGCGCGTGACACGCCCAGGTGGGCGGCGATGGTGTCCATCGCGCGACGGACCTCAAGCAGGCCACCCGCTTTGAGTTCCTTGAGCAGCGAGCGACGATCCTCCGGCCTGAGCGAGCGTGGTGTCGATGCCAGGCGTGCGGCGAACTCGTCGATACGGGCGCGAATTTGGTCCGCGTTAGCAGGGTCCAGCGATTCCCTGGCCGGCGTGCTGCCCTCGACCGCCGTGAACCTGCTCAGCGCGTTCTGGAACCCGTGGAACAGGGTGAGGTCGACGTTCATGCACAGCGCGGCGATGTAGTCGCCCTTGGAGTCCTTGATACCGATGGAAGTGCTTTTTACCTGTCGGCCATCCGAGAACTGGTTCGGATAGTTGGCGATGATCTGCTCATAGGCAGGGTCCATGATCCGCGCCAGACCAAGTTCGGTCGCAGGTTGTCCGACCTCGCGACCCGACAGATTATTGTGGATCGCGAGCACCGCATGCTCCGGATCCAGAAGGTCATGCACCACGACCTCGGTGAAGGGGGCGAAGGTTAGGGCTAGCCCTTCGGCGACCTGTTTGATCTGTTCCAGCAGTAGCTGCTGTTCGGGAGTTTTCTTCGGCATGTTGGGTCCAGTCGTTTTCTTTGGCATGCTGGGCAGTTTGGCTATTGCTAGAAGATTTGTCAAACCCCTAACAAACCGTCTAGATGAAAATCCCGAGCGTTGTTTGGCGAGGAGTTTCCAACGGCTGATAAATCGGTGCATGCACCACAACATGCTCATCCACGCTCTAGTGGATTCCTCTGACCCGACACCCCGCCAGAAGGCCTTCTGATCGGGACCGCCACAGATCTGTGGCCCCCCTTTCGGCCCGTGCGCGGCGCCGTCCGTCACCTTGCCGCGAAGCGCTCGAACACAGGGAACCCCGATGGAGCGCATTCAAACTTTTCCGCAATTGACCGAACGCGGCGACGATAGGCGTTTGCGCGTAATGTTGTACCCCCATGCTGGTTCGATCGCTCCAACAGGCAACATTCCGACTCTTGCCAGAGCAACGGCCGGTTCCTGACTCGATCCGACCTTTGAACGTCTGCGCGACCGTGTGAGCAAATGACGCCTCATGGCGTGCGCCGTGAAAAGGCGGCGCTTTCCAGTGGGTGAAAGCCCCACCCGGCAACCGCTCCAGCCGGAAGCAACCGGAGCAATCGTGGAGGTAACGAAGCGGTTGAAGCCTTCGGTGAAGCG
>NZ_JBFPKM010000035.1:0-3746 GCF_040948755.1 Paraburkholderia sp. BR13444
CATTCCGCATCAAGCGCCCACACTTATCGGCTGTTAGTTTTTAAAGATCGATCCGCCCCACCCGCAGCACCTGAACCACCACCCGGCACTGCTTCGTTTGCGTCGCTGCGTCTGCAGCAGAGAAGCGCGATTATGGACACTCTTTCTTGTCTCGTCAATACCCGATTTCGCTTTTGCTTAAAAAAAGTTGTGACTCACTTCCGGGCCGCGCTCACCACTGCCTCAACAGGAACAGCGTCAGCCATGGCCTCGTAGCCCGCGTCGCTCGGATGGATGTGATCGCCGCTATCGAAAGCGCGCTGCAGACGCTCCGGCTGCGCTCTGTCGCGCAACGCCGCGTCGAAATCGACGACGCCATCGAAAGCGCGACTAGTCCGGATCCACTGATTGACTGCGAGTCGGATGTTTTCCCGCTCCTGCGGCAGCGACGCCGGCGTCAGCGTCGCGCCGAACACCTTAACACCGTTGCGCCGCGCGGCCGCGATCACTCGCTGGTAACCGTCGATCAGATCGGCAGCCGTGACCGACGTATGAGGAAAATCGCAGTCGAGCCCGCCATGAGGCGGCATTGCCGCAAAGTTAATGTCGTTGATGCCAATCAGCACAACCGCCGCCTTGACGCCCGGACGTTGCAAAACATCGCGCTCAAAGCGGCTCGCAAGCGCGTCGCCATAACAAGGTGAGTCACTAAGAAGCCGGTTGCCGCTGATGCCGAGATTCACGATCGCGGTCGACTGCGCGCCGCTCGCCGCCAGTCGCCGAGCCAGCGCATCCGGCCAGCGACGGTTCTGGTTCAGGCTGGAGCGCATGCCGTCGGTGATCGAGTCGCCAATCGCAGCCACGGCAACTGACGGTGCCACCGCCTTCACCGACAAGCCCGTGACCCACACATATTGGGTGAAGCGGCCGCGAAACGCGGCGGCGGACGTGTCGGCGGTGTGATTGCCCGGCCCCGACACATAATTCACCTGATTCGACACACGGTGCCACGCGACGATCCGCTGCTCCGGTCCCATAAACGCACTGATCGCATACGGCACGCCCTCAACGACGTCGATCCCAATCGGATCGCTGTCCAGCTCGCCGCCGGGCGGAACGCTGACCGCGCCCTTGCCAGCAAACGTCACTCGACTGCCATCCCTCGCTACCGCCGCCGCGCCGCCGGCCGAGCGCGCGATGCGCAGTTCGTCGATGACCAGAGGTGTCTTGCCATACGCATTGCTCAGATGAATTCGCGCGGTCTTTCCCGACAAAGTCGGATACACGATTTGCCGGACGGTGCGCCCGGCGACTTCCGGCGCGCGATACAGCGGTGGCAAGTCGGCCCGCTGTGGAAGCGGTTGCAGCGCGGTCGCCCACACGGCGACCCAATGCTCGGGCGCTTCGGCAGCGAACGCATTCGAGGAAACGACAAACGGAGCAAATTGGGCAAGCAGCGCCGCGCCGCATGCGGCAGCCAGGGTGCGAATGGTCATTCGGACGATCGGTTCGAGACGAAACGCGCATTGTGCCCGAACGACGCGGCAATCGCCGTTGTCCGGCGGCTGTGCCCGTTTAGACTCATGCCGTTTGCTGACTCATGATCTTCAGAGCGACGGCTTCGGCGACTTCGATTCCGTCGATCGCCGCCGAGTAGATCCCGCCCGCGTATCCCGCACCTTCGCCGGCGGGATACAGCCCTTTGATGTTGACGCTCTGGTAGTCGTCCCCGCGACGAACGCGTACCGGCGACGACGTTCGCGTTTCAACGCCGGTCAGCACCGCGTCATGCATCGCGAAACCGGCGATTTTCTTTTCCATCTGCGGCAGCGCTTCGCGAATCGCCTCGATCGCGTAGTCGGGCAGTGCAGTGCTGAGATCGGTTGGCCGCACGCCGGGCTTATACGACGGCACGACGGAGCCGAGCGACGTGGACGGACGCCCGGCGATGAAGTCGCCGACCAACTGCCCCGGCGCCATATAGTTGCCGCCACCGAGTTCGAACGCCCGCTCCTCCCACTTGCGCTGGAACGCGATACCCGCAAGCGGGCCGCCCGGGTAGTCGTCTGGCGTAATGCCGACCACGATGCCCGCATTCGCGTTGCGCTCCGCGCGCGAGTACTGGCTCATGCCGTTCGTGACGACCCGCCCCGGCTCCGACGTGGCCGCCACCACGGTGCCGCCGGGACACATGCAAAAGCTATACACCGCGCGCCCATTGCTGCAGTGGTGCACCACCTTATAGTCGGCTGCACCGAGCTGTTTGTGACCGGCAAATTTGCCGAAACGGCTGCGATCGATCACCCCTTGCGGATGCTCGATCCGGAAACCGAGCGAAAACGGCTTCGCCTCGACGTGAACGCCGCGGTCGTGCAGCATCTGGAAGGTGTCGCGTGCGCTATGGCCGACCGCCAGCACCACGTGGTCGCAGCGCAGCGTCTCGCCGGTCGAGAGCTTCAGCCCGCGCACCTGGCCGTTGTCGATGTCGATGTCCTCGACGCGGGTCTCGAAGCGCACTTCGCCGCCCAGCTCGTGGATGCCCGCACGCATCTTCTCGACCATGCTGACGAGCCGAAACGTGCCGATATGCGGCCGGCTCAGGTACAGGATGTCCTCGGGCGCACCGGCCCGCACGAATTCGTCGAGTACTTTGCGGCCGTAATGTTTCGGGTCCTTGATCTGGCTGTAGAGCTTGCCGTCCGAAAAAGTGCCCGCGCCACCTTCGCCGAACTGCACGTTCGACTCAGGATTCAGCACTGATTTGCGCCACAGGCCAAACGTGTCCTTGGTGCGCTCGCGCACGGCCTTGCCGCGCTCGAGGATGATCGGCCGGAAGCCCATCTGCGCCAGGATCAGTCCTGCGAACAGACCACACGGTCCCATGCCGATCACGACCGGACGCGGCGTGCTCAGTTGGGCGGGCGCTTTGGCGACGAACTTGTAGCTCATGTCGGGAGTCACGCCGCAATGCGGCACGTCGGCGAGCCGTTTCAGCGCGGCCGCTTCATCCTTGACCTCGACATCGACGATGTAGGTGAGCTTGATGTCTGCGCGCTTGCGCGCGTCGTGCGCGCGGCGAAACACGGTGTATCGGATGAGCCCGTCCCGCGGCACGCCGAGGTCCGCGAGGCGCGCACGGATGGCGGCTTCGAGGGTGCTTTCGGGATGATCGAGCGGGAGTTTGATTTCGCTTAGACGTAACATGAGTACCGGAGATGCAAGTGGGCCGCAAATCGCGGCCAATTCGCAATTTTACCGGTAAGTGTCGGGGCGGGGTGACGTGCATCAACACCCCCGAATGACGCTATCAAGCCCAATCCCCGTCCTCAAAAAATTTATTAACCGACCGGTCGGTTGGTTTATACTACGCCGACACAGACCACTCCTCCAGAGAGCGTCCCCCATGTACACCCAATCCCTCGATATCCCCGGCCACGTCGCCCCGCTGGACGCGGACGCGAATTCGCCCGAACAGGCGCGCTTCGACGCGGTCATGGCCGCCGACGGCAAGATCGAGCCGCAGGACTGGATGCCCGACGCCTACCGCAAGACGCTGGTGCGGCAGATCTCGCAGCACGCGCACTCGGAAATCGTCGGCATGCTGCCCGAGGGCAACTGGATCACCCGCGCGCCGAGCCTCAAGCGCAAGGCGATCCTGATCGCCAAGGTGCAGGACGAGGCCGGCCACGGGCTCTATCTGTATAGCGCCGCCGAAACGCTCGGCGTGTCGCGCGAGCAGCTGATCGACGCGCTGCACGCGGGCAAGG
>NZ_JBFPKM010000036.1:0-3247 GCF_040948755.1 Paraburkholderia sp. BR13444
CGGAATTCCGGGCGTCCCGGTCCACTCCGCGGTTTCCTCCCCCGAGGCTTGTTCGCCGCCTGCCCGCACGCGTCGCCGCGCGCTCACAGTGATCAGAATCAGGGCAGGCAGCGAACAACCCTTGACGAGAGCACCAGTTCGCTGAAGGTCCCGTAAAGCGGTCGTCGAATCGTCGACGGCCGCTTTCGGCCGGCATCCGTGAATGAGTACAGTCGGCCAACAAGCGTCCTTCGCCTTGACCGTCAGACGGACGTTCAGACGTCGGCTCCGCACTCAAACGGTCACTGGCCTTCGGTTGGTTGTTGTCGGAATAGTAAGCGTGTGATAACTCGCGCCGCACTACGAACGGGCATGAAAGTTCCACGCGAAGGCGCAAAACGCTGAGATATTGACGTGCCCCAGCGATGCTAAAGGCTATTCTTCAGACGCAGCGACTCACGCGTTTCCGGCCGGCTCTGCGGGTCGTCGGCAGCCATTCCGCACACACGCCGGAAAGGGGGCTGTATGTCACATCCAGGACTACTTCGGCCCGCGCGACGCGCACTGCGTCGACAGCAATCGCGCGGATACGTCTGGCTCGCCGTCGGCGTTTCGCTGACTGGACTGTCCCTGACACCCGTGGTGTTCGCGGCGGGTGTGCTTCCACATGGCGGCACCTACGTCGCCGGCGCGGGCACGATAGCCAGCCAGGGGAATGGTCTCTTGATCACGCAACCGGGTTCGACGCGCGGCGTGATTGACTGGAACAGTTTCTCGATCGGCAGGCACAACAGCGTGACGTTCGACAACGGTTCCGGCGCGACCCTGAACCGGGTGACGGGTGGCACACCTTCGGCCATTCTCGGCAGCCTCAGTGCGACGGGAAGCCTCTATGTGATCAATCCGCAGGGCATCGTCGTGGGGTCATCGGGCGTAATCACAACGGGCGGACGTTTCGTCGCGTCGACGCTGGACATCTGCAACGACGCATTCATGCGCGGCAGCAGCACGCTCACGCTGTCGGGCAACTCGAACGCAGCTGTGATCAATCTCGGCAGGATCAGTTCGAGCGGCGGCGATGTGTTGCTGATTGCGCGAGACGCCGTCATTAACGCGGGAACCCTGGCAGCGCCCAACGGCACGGCGGAACTGGCCGCAGGCGGGCAGGTGCTGCTGCAGGACTCCGCGAGCAGCCGGCAGGTGTTCGTGCAGACGGGCAGTCAGGGCACGGTCGTCAACAAGGGGAAGATAACGGCCGCGCAGGTCAGCCTGCAGGCCGTCGACGGCAACGTGTACGCGCTCGCAGGCGGCGGCACGCGCATTCGCGCAACCGGCACGGCCAGCCGCGACGGGCACGTCTGGCTCGTCGCCGACAGCGGTGGTGTGGAGCAGCTCGGCAAGATCGCCGCAAGCAACGCGGACGGCAGCGGCGGAACCGTCGATACACAAGCGGCACAACTGACGTTCGGCAGGCACGCGGTGGTCGATGCAGGCCAATGGAATCTCTCGACGCCCACTTTCATCATCGATGATGTCGCAGCGCATGCGCTGCAGCGCAGCCTGAACGCGGGCACCTCGGTGGATGTCGAGACGACGGGCGCCAACGGGGCGACGGGCGACCTGGGCGTCGCGGCGAGCATGCGCTGGTCCGGTCCGGCTTCGCTCACGCTCGCCGCGTACCACGACGTCTCGGTAGCGACGGCTACGACCATCGCGAACTCCGGTGCGGGCAACCTGACGTTGCGCGCGGACGCGTCGGGAATTGACAACGGCGGCAGCGTCATCAACACCGGCACGATTGACTGGTCGCGCAGCACGGGCATCGTGAGTGCATTGCATGACATAACCGGTGGATCCTTACCCGGAAACATCCTCTCAAACAGCACATGGTCTGCCGCTCCAGACAGTGGTCTGGTGACGCAAGTTACCGTCTATGCGCTGGTGAATACCGTCTCTCAGCTGGGCGCAGTTGGACTCAACCCTTCGGGCAACTACGCGCTCGGCAGGGACATCGACGCGACGCCTCCGCCCGGTGAATTCAGTCCGACCGTGGCTTCGTTCTCGGGCCAGTTTGATGGCATGGGACACACGATTTCGAATCTTTGGTTATCTGAATCGCTTTTCGGGGAGATCGGGTACTCGGGCGTCGTTCGGAACCTCAACATTCAGGGCACTGCCAACTTGCCCAAGTCTGACGCCTGGGCGGGCTTTCTCGCAGACAGGAACGACGGCACGATCGCATCCGTGCATTCAAGCGGCAGTGTTACTTCAATCGGCCGTCTTTCAACTGGGGGACTTGTGGGCTTGAACTTCGACGGCACGATCACGCGTTCGTCAAGCACCGCCGACGTTTCATCTGATTCCGCGACGGGAGGCCTGGTCGGAACCAACAGCTTCGGCGTAATCCGGCAATCGTTTGCATCGGGCGATGTCACCTCGACCCATCTTCAGGGAGCGGGCGGTCTGGTCGGCTACAATTTTGGCGTTATCACAGAGTCCTATGCGACTGGAACAGTTCATGTGCAGCCGCAATGTGACACCGTCAATGCGTGCGGGGGTGGGTTAGTTGGCGGGACTTCAGGCACGATCAGTCAGTCGTTCGCAACCGGCAAGATTGACCAGCCATCCGGACCTGCGGGGGGGCCGGGCGGCATCGCGGATTACAACGCAAATTACATCGCGTCTTCCCCGGGGACCATCACCAACGATGTCTACTGGGATACGCAAACGACAGGCGCGCCAGTCGGAGTCCGCACCACGATCCTGGGCGCGAACCTGGGTAACGCTCAAGGCTTGACTAATCTGCAGATGAGCACGCCATCCAGCTTTGGTCCTACATACGACTTCAGCCCAGGCGGCGTTTGGGCGATGCCCGCGGGAGCGACGCATCCGATATTGCAGTGGCAACTGGCACAATGAGACCGCCCGTTATCCACGATCGTCAGTGAACAGTCATCCTGTCGCATTGTGGTGGCAATGGGTCAACCACCAGCCGCCGCAATGACTGTTGATTGGTGACGGACCGAAGACGAGTTCATTGAAGGTGCGGTTGGCCGTTTTACTCTGATACCTGCTGTTGGACCGCGAAGACCCGACTGTCGGCAATGGGGTCGAGCGGAGACGGACGGGTCGGACTGGGTTCGGTAGAGTCGAGTTGTGGCGCGGTAGCATTAGGTTCGGTTTGTCTGTTTCCGCCCCTTTCGTCTGGCGGTGCCCGAGTACCCTGGCCTTAACCCCGGTTCCACAACCCGCTCATCGAACCGGACGT
>NZ_JBFPKM010000037.1:0-2718 GCF_040948755.1 Paraburkholderia sp. BR13444
CTCACGGACGATGCGCAGATAGTTGGCTTGCGTCTTCGGGGAAAGCTGGCGCATGCGCATGTCGTCGATCATGCGCTGGCGCAGCGGGCTGACGGTCGGTTGGGAGGAGGTCATGATGCGGCTCCTGCTGGAGAACGAGGCGGATTGCCTCATTCGCCAACATACGGAACCGCGCGACGGACCTCTCGCGAACCGCCAGGCTTAGCCGGAGCCCCCTACCGCGCGAGCGGTTTCGTTCCTCGGCCAATTGCGGTCATTGATCGTGTCGTGTTCCAGGACTCTTTTGAGTCCATCAACAGACGCTCAAAGCGGTCGAAGGGCCGTTGGCCCGCTGAAGCCATTGTTGCGACCGTGGAGAGTCTGATCCGGCTTGGCTTGCTCGGCCAATCAACGGAGATTACCTAGGGCAACTACTCGGCATCAGACGGCTTTTAGCAACTCGTTGCGCTGCTCCGCCCATTTGAGAAGGGCGTCCAGAGCGGGACAGAGTGCTTGTCCCCAATCAGTCAACCGGTATTCCACCTTGGGCGGCACCTGGGCATAGAGCTTTCTTGCCACGATCCCGTCCGCCTCCAACTGGCGTAGCTGCTGCGCGAGCATCTTTTGCGAAATGCCAGGGACGAGCTTCTCCAGATCAGAGAAGCGCTGCACCTTGCCATCGAAAAGGTGGAACAGGATGACCAGCTTCCAGCGCCCTTCCAGCAATTTCAGCACTGCTTCGACACCGACTGCGGCCGTGTCGGGGGTGTATTCCTTTCCCATAGGTAGGTAACTTACTTTTCCGTGCGTTCTTGTTCAATAGTAAGTTTATAGCGAAAATTCCTGTATCGACATTTTGCCCTCAGAGGCTCCTGGCATGGACATTTCACTACCCGATGCGGTCTCCACTTTTTTTCAGGTGAGCAATGGTGCCGCGCCTTCATCGCTGCGACGTGCTTTTTCCGAAAAGGCCGTTGTCCACGATGAAGGCCAGACGTATCAGGGACACGAAGCACTGGCGGAAGCGCAGCGCAAGTATGCCTATAGCGTAGAGCCGTTGACGTTCGTGCAAGACGACGCCGGCGTCACTGTCGTGGCTCAATATGCTGGCAACTTCCCCGGAGGTCTCGCCGACCTGAAACATGTATTCCGGCTCACGGACCACAAGATTGAATTTCTGGAGATCCACTGATGACCACGAACCGCGAACTAACGGGCAAGCGTGTGCTGGTCACGGCTGGCACGAAGGGCGTTGGCCGCGCCGTCGTCGAACTGCTCGGCGAACTCGGCGCGCGCATCCTGACGACGGCTCGTGCCAAGCCGGACTTCATTCCCGACGCCATGTTCGTCGAAGCCGACCTCACTACGCCGGAGGGTTGCGCCACCGTAGCACAGGCCGTCGAAAGCCGGCTGGGTGGCGTGGACGCCATCATCCATGTCCTGGGCGGATCGTCAGCCCCGGTAGGCGGTTTTGCCGCGCTGGATGAAACCGAATGGCAGAAAGAACTGAATCTCAATCTGTTTCCAGCCGTACGACTGGATCGGGCGTTGTTGCCGAAGATGATTGAGCAACGTGCAGGCGTCATCATCCACGTCACGTCCATCCAGAATCGTTTGCCCTTGCCGGAATCAACCACGGCTTATGCTGCCGCCAAGGCTGCACTGTCCACGTACAGCAAGAGTCTGTCGAAGGAAATCACGCCTAAGGGCGTGCGCGTCGTGCGCGTGTCGCCGGGATGGGTGGAAACCGAAGCGGCAGTTGCGCTGGCAGAACGGCTTGCCAGCCAGGCCGGTACGGATTACGAAGGCGGCAAGCAGATCATTATGGACGCGCTGGGTGGCATCCCGCTCGGACGGCCGTGTAAGCCGGCGGAAGTCGCGAACCTGATCGCGTTTTTGATCTCGCCGCGTGCGGCGGCGATCAGCGGGGCAGAGTACGTGATCGACGGCGGAACGATTCCCACCGCGTAAGACTGATCCATCGGGACACCGATACGATCCTGCGGTACTCATCGCCCGGGCACCCTGTGCGTCCTGGTGTACCGCTGCTGCGTTGGGGTGCGCCCCGCGCCGCGGAAGCCGCTGCCATCCGGTCTTGACCCCTGACGCCTTTGGCCCTCGCGGGCCTGCGCGCTCCGCTTGCCGATAGTGAAGCTGCGAGGGCGAGACGTAAGGCTGTCGGTTTCCATCGCCGTTTTGAGGCGTCGAGCCCGTTGCAATATAACAAGCGAATCCGATTGTTGCACGCGATCGCTGCTGGTTCGTAGTCACGACGGTGCGACGTCGATTGTCTTCAGCGCATAGATTAGGCTCGCCTGTTCGGTCTGCCATCCTCAAGTGACCTTGCCGAAGGCCATCCAAAAACTTCGGGGCGCATACTCACCGCACAAACCAATGCCGCAGGACGGTCTGTGCCATAGCATCGAGGGTTCACAACGCACTTTCGGGAGAAGGAAGGCTGTCGACACGCGCCGAAAAATCTCCCTCACGTATCGCTTTCCGTTTTTGTAGCCGATCCAGTTACAGAGTGTCGAGTCAACCGGGGTGTTCCAGTGCCTGATATGTGGTCGTCAAAGGACACTGGCAAGCTGGGTGCAACAGGCTGTTTAGGGTCGACGGACTAAACCGCTTACGCGGTAGGGGCTACGGTCCGGCGCTTGAGGTCAGGGAGAGGCCGGGCGCGCGGTTCTATGTTGGCGAATGAGGCAATCCGCCTCGTTCTCCAGCAGGAGCCGAATC
>NZ_JBFPKM010000038.1:0-2674 GCF_040948755.1 Paraburkholderia sp. BR13444
GTCCCCCCATCTTCAGACAGGATTTCACGTGTCCCGCCCTACTTCTCGTACACCCAGTTCTTTCACACTGTTTTCGCCTACGGGGCTATCACCCGCTATGGCCGCACTTTCCAGAGCGTTCGGCTAACACTGCAAATAAAGAGTACAGGCTGATCCCATTTCGCTCGCCACTACTCTGGGAATCTCGGTTGATTTCTTTTCCTGCGGTTACTTAGATGTTTCAGTTCACCGCGTTCGCTTCACGTAGCCTATGGATTCAGCTACGGATACTCCATTAGGAGTGGGTTTCCCCATTCGGACATCTCCGGATCAAAGCTCGTTTGCCAGCTCCCCGGAGCTTTTCGCAGGCTACCGCGTCCTTCATCGCCTGTGATCGCCAAGGCATCCACCACATGCACTTGTTCGCTTGACCCTATAACGGGTGTGTCTCAATGATTGCTCACCGCAGATCACATGCCGCTACAGGTTGAGTATTCGTGTTGCGCCGTATTCCAAAGCGATCTCTCGATCACCTTTAAAATACATCGATACAATCACAACCCTGATTCACCTACTCACACACCCATCTCCAGGCATGCTTTCGTGAATCTCTTTACTACTTCTTCCTGATTGTTAAAGAACGACAGCCGATATCACGATCGGATCGTGTACCGCGCTGACTGGCTCAATCGCCAATGCAAAGTACTCAGCAGTTCTCTTCATGCTGAATCCTTGGCATTGAGGATTGGTGGAGGATGACGGGATCGAACCGACGACCCCCTGCTTGCAAAGCAGGTGCTCTCCCAGCTGAGCTAATCCCCCCGGTCATACCCGACTCAAGGGTGTCCCAGTCAGCACCACAGACAAAGATGGTGGGTCTGGATGGATTCGAACCATCGACCCCCGCCTTATCAAGACGGTGCTCTAACCGACTGAGCTACAGACCCCTGAGTCTGTCTGCGTTGCTTCTCTGAACCACAGCCGATAAGCGTGAGCACTTGAATGCACTGAATGCATGGCTCTGGAAAGGAGGTGATCCAGCCGCACCTTCCGATACGGCTACCTTGTTACGACTTCACCCCAGTCATGAATCCTACCGTGGTGACCGTCCTCCTTGCGGTTAGACTAGCCACTTCTGGTAAAACCCACTCCCATGGTGTGACGGGCGGTGTGTACAAGACCCGGGAACGTATTCACCGCGGCATGCTGATCCGCGATTACTAGCGATTCCAGCTTCACGCACTCGAGTTGCAGAGTGCGATCCGGACTACGATCGGTTTTCTGGGATTGGCTCCACCTCGCGGCTTGGCAACCCTCTGTTCCGACCATTGTATGACGTGTGAAGCCCTACCCATAAGGGCCATGAGGACTTGACGTCATCCCCACCTTCCTCCGGTTTGTCACCGGCAGTCTCCCTGGAGTGCTCTTGCGTAGCAACTAGGGACAAGGGTTGCGCTCGTTGCGGGACTTAACCCAACATCTCACGACACGAGCTGACGACAGCCATGCAGCACCTGTGTGATGGCTCCCTTTCGGGCACTCCCGGCTCTCACCAGGATTCCATCCATGTCAAGGGTAGGTAAGGTTTTTCGCGTTGCATCGAATTAATCCACATCATCCACCGCTTGTGCGGGTCCCCGTCAATTCCTTTGAGTTTTAATCTTGCGACCGTACTCCCCAGGCGGTCAACTTCACGCGTTAGCTACGTTACCAAGCCAATGAAGGCCCGACAACCAGTTGACATCGTTTAGGGCGTGGACTACCAGGGTATCTAATCCTGTTTGCTCCCCACGCTTTCGTGCATGAGCGTCAGTATTGGCCCAGGGGGCTGCCTTCGCCATCGGTGTTCCTCCACATCTCTACGCATTTCACTGCTACACGTGGAATTCCACCCCCCTCTGCCATACTCCAGCGCTGCAGTCACCAATGCAGTTCCCAGGTTAAGCCCGGGGATTTCACATCGGTCTTACAGCACCGCCTGCGCACGCTTTACGCCCAGTAATTCCGATTAACGCTCGCACCCTACGTATTACCGCGGCTGCTGGCACGTAGTTAGCCGGTGCTTATTCTTCCGGTACCGTCATCCCCCCGGGGTATTAACCCAGAGGTTTTCTTTCCGGACAAAAGTGCTTTACAACCCGAAGGCCTTCTTCACACACGCGGCATTGCTGGATCAGGCTTGCGCCCATTGTCCAAAATTCCCCACTGCTGCCTCCCGTAGGAGTCTGGGCCGTGTCTCAGTCCCAGTGTGGCTGGTCGTCCTCTCAGACCAGCTACAGATCGTCGGCTTGGTAGGCCTTTACCCCACCAACTACCTAATCTGCCATCGGCCGCCCCTTGAGCGCGAGGTCCCGAAAGATCCCCCGCTTTCCTCCGCAGAGCGTATGCGGTATTAATCCGGCTTTCGCCGGGCTATCCCCCACTCCAGGACACGTTCCGATGTATTACTCACCCGTTCGCCACTCGCCACCAGACCGAAGTCCGTGCTGCCGTTCGACTTGCATGTGTAAGGCATGCCGCCAGCGTTCAATCTGAGCCAGGATCAAACTCTTCAGTTCAAACCTGTTACTGTTTTCGGTTCCGCAGTTTCCTGCTTGCGAACCGGTCGCTCACTCAACGTACTGACGATGATCCATCCGTCTTCCGACAGATAAACCTTCCTCTAATACTGTGTGAGGCTTCTGATACTTTTGCC
>NZ_JBFPKM010000039.1:0-2588 GCF_040948755.1 Paraburkholderia sp. BR13444
CGTAAGCGGTCAATAAAAGACGCCCTTCCATCGAGGGGCAGAAGGTCAGAAGCTAGGTGTCCACGTGGACACCTGCACACTGACACTGATGACAGAGAACAAAGACCTGAAGAGCCGTCTGGTGATTGGCGAGAAACGCGACGGCCGACGCGAGTATGACGAAGGCGCACGCGACGAGCTGGTCATGATGTGCCTGAAGCCCGGCGTGTCGATCGCGCGTACGGCCATGGAACATGACGTAAATCCGAATCAGCTTCGCAAGTGGATCACTCGTTACCGTCAGCAGCGAATGGCGCAGGCTCAGCAGACCTCACCATCAGGGGCGGATGGTGTGCTGATCGATACTCCGACACCGGTACGCCCGAGCGTGGCGCGCGAGGCGCCGGCATTCATTCCAGTCGTTACCGCACCATCGGCACCGCCGGCTGCGCCTCAAGGGCCATCGCAGGCCTTGCCACTGATGGTGGCCGCACTTCACGTGCGCTTGCCGAATGGCGTCGAATTTGAACTCGGCAACGCGAGTCTCGACGAACTGGCGACGATCGTCCAGATGCTGGGGAGGCTACCGTGTTCCGGTTCGACGATGGGCTGAGGGTCTACGTTCACCGCGATCCCGTTGACTTCCGGATGGGCATCAATGGTTTGTCAATCCTCGTCGAGCAGGCGATGTCGCTAAACCCGCTGGACGAGGCCCTGTATGTGTTCGGCAACCGACGTCACGATCGTATCAAGATCATTGCCTGGGATGGCAATGGGTTCTGGCTTCTTCTGAAGCGGCTCGAAGGTCATGATCGCTTTGCGTGGCCCAGCGATGCGGCCGTCGTGACGCTGAGCACCGAGCAATTGGGCTGGCTTCTACAGGGCGTCGACCTCGCCGCCATCAAGAAGCACCCAATGCGATATTACGCCCGTGTGAGCTGAACGCCGACGCAGCATGCCTGTCTAACTGGGCATGCCGATCAATGTCACGATCACCGCCGAGGAACTGAAGGAGTTGCTCGCCGCACGCGACGCACTTGGTGCCGTTCAGCAGGAGCGTGACGAACTGCGCGGCACACTACGGCTGGTGACAGCGGAGCGGGATCTCGCGGAAGAGCGGTTGCGAGCGTACAAGCGCGAACTGTTTGGCGCGTCTAGCGAATCGCGCGAATCGGACCAGCTTGGTCTGTTCAATGAAGCCGAAGCGCTCGCGGTCTCCGGAGGACAGCCCGCGCAGGAAGATACGGCAGATACGGCGGTGTCTGCTCACACACGCAAGAAGCGCGGCCGCAAGCCGCTCGATCCGCGCCTGCCACGCGAGGTTGTCCGGCACGAGCTGCCCGAGTCCGAACGCTTCTGTGGTCACGATGGCCACGCGCTCGTGGAAATCGGCGTTGAGACCAGCGAGCAGCTCGACGTGATTCCAGAGCAGATCCGCGTGATCCAGCATCAACGCGTCAAATACGCGTGCCCGTGTTGCGATCTCGGGATCAAGGTGACGCCACCACCACCGCGAATCATTCCGCGCGGCCTGTTTACCGAATCGGCGCTGGCGTGGATCATCACCGGCAAATACCAGTTCGGTATGCCAATCTATCGTCAGGCCGGGCTCTTGCGACGCTTCGGCGGCGACATCTCGTCGAACACGGTTGCCATCAGCGTTGTGCGGGTTGGGCTTGCGACCCAGCCGGTGATCAACCTGATGCGCGATACGTTGCTCGAAGCAGATCTGATCTATGGCGACGAGACGACCTTCCAGGTGCTCAAGGAGCCTGGGCGCCGACCGCAAACAAAGAGCTACGTCTGGGCGCAAATGAACGGTTCGGGACCACCCATTCGATTGTTCACTTACACGCCCGGGCGCGGTGCAAAACACGCCGCGCAACTCTACGTCGGCGTCAAACCAGGCGCGGCGTTGATGACCGATGGATATGAGCTGTATAGCGGCATCGCGCACGACCATCAACTCGTCCATCTTGGTTGTTGGGCTCATTCAAGGCGCGCGTTCGTCAAGGCGGAGGATACGGTGCCGAAAGCCGCTCGCACTCCGGACCTGCTGTCAACGCGTTTCATCAACCTCATCGGCAAGCTGTTCGCGGCTGAGGCGCGAAGTGCGAAGTGGAACGCCGCTCGCCGGCTGCGATTACGCCGCCGCTATAGCGCCCGCGTGCTCGCCGTCATCGAGCAACTGTTGATTGAGCATCTGCCTGCCGTCGTGCCGGGTAGCATGCTCGGCAAAGCGCTGCAATATCTGAATCGGCAGTGGCACAAGCTGAGCCGCTACGTTGAAAACGGCGACTATCCAATCTCGAACAACGCCTGTGAGAACGAGATCAGGCCGTTCGTCGTAGCGCGCAAGGGCTTTCTGTTTGCCGACACGGTTGCCGGTGCACATGCGAGCGCGAATCTTTACTCGCTGGTCCAGTCGGCAAAAGCCAACGGCATCGATCCATATCGATACCTCAACTGGCTACTCCGATGCCTACCGCTCGCGCAGACCGTCGACGACTACGCCGCGCTTCTTCCCTGGTGCATGCCCGCCGAACTGCGGTAAGTCTATTGCCCTGTTCAACAACTCTGATGGGCGTCGTTAATTGACCGCTTACGCT